>URNP01000027.1 GCA_900549225.1 uncultured Eubacteriales bacterium
GGCGCTCATAGGCTCGCCGCCCTGCGGCTCGTGTTCCGTCTGCGAATAGGCACATTCCGTTAATAAGTGCGCCTTGAATAAGTGTTCGTTTGACCGTTTGCGTGCGTGGCACGCCCTCGCCAAGCAAGCACTCGCTCGTAAAATGCAATATTTGGATGAAGAACAAGGAAGATGCGCTTTTTGAACAACGAGCGTACTTTGGCGTACGTGAATTGACGGGCAAAACGCACTGACGCAGTATCACGCCAAATAGCGCATTTTAGAGGACGATTGTACAGTCGGGCTCAATCTTGCGACAAGCCTTCACTACCTTCTTCATAATTTCATCGAAATTTGCATCGTCGGCATCGATGGTCATGCGTTGTGCCATGAAACTTACGGACGCTGAATTGACTCCGTCAATTTTTTGAATCGCACATTCCATTTTTGCGGCGCAGTTTGCACAGTCGAGATCTTCAAGTTTGTAAACTTTTTTCATTTTGGGTTTCTCCTTTTCGATTTCTATGCTTCCCTTGCGAGCTGAATCCTTTTTTATCGTTTTTTGGTTGAACAGTTGGATTATTGAACAACTATTCAAGTATTTGTTCTAAAAAATCAGGGGCTTTCACCCTGTTTTTCAGATAATTATTGTCTGTCCTCGTTGACGTGGGTCAAGCCGCACTGCATGATGAGCGTGACGTGATCGTCGTCGAGAGAATATTTGACTTCTTTGCCTGCCTTGGTGCCTTTGACCAACTTGATTGCACGGAGCACTCTGAGTTGATGCGACACAGCCGACGTCGTCATCCCGAGTTTGTCGGCAATATCCCCCACGTTCATATCGCTTGCTTGCAAGCAAATCAAAATCTTCACGCGAGTCGGATCGCCGAGCGCTTTGAAAAGTTCCGCAAGCGAAGAAACGACATCCTCTTCGGGAAGCGCGGTGAGATTGGCATTGTTTTGATTGATATCGTTCATTTTTTCTCCTAACAGTTGAACTGTTATTCAATTGTTCATATATATACTATTCCCGCAAAAGCAATTTGTCAACGGTTATTTGAAAAAAAAATACTATTTTTTTATAAGAAATCCGTTTTGCAAGAACTCTGTCGACTGATTTTTGCGGCAATATCACGCAAAATGTAAACTATCGAACATTGTCGAATTTTAATCTCATCTTTTGCGCGTTTGCATATTGATTTTAATTATTGTTTAATGTACAATCGTTAAGTAAAGTATAAATTGCGCGCGTATGCGTGCATAAGGAGGAAATATGAGCAACAAAATGCAAAAACGTCTGCCGTTGGTGTTCGTCATTGCTCTCGCAATCGTTCTTGCGAGCCTTATGACGTTCTCGGTTGTGGACACTGCAAACGCCGACGACGTGCAAAAAACGCCGACGAACAGCCTGATGTTCGGTCAATTCAGCGATATTCACTACTTCCCGATCGACGACTGCTACCAGGATATCAAAAACCCCAACTACAAAGACAGCGACTTCTACAAATCTATGACGGGCGACACTAAACTCGTTATGGAAAGCGGCATGATCCTCAAACAACAAATCGAGCAATACATCGCCGACGCTAAAAAAGGTGAAGCGCCTCTTTACGTTTTCGCAACGGGCGACCTGAGCAAAAACGGCGAAGTTACCGCTCTCGTTGACGTGGCAAACGCTTTGCGCTATATGCAAAACACAATAAGAGCGTTGGGCGGAAAATACGCAAACTTCCAAGTTTTCGCTACCCCCGGAAACCACGACCTCTACAACACTTCGGGTGCGCTCTATTCAAAAGAGAACGGCTCTAAACGCGTGTCGGACGCTCTTTGCACTATGCAATTCGCTCTCGTGTTTGCAGGTCTCGGTTATCCCGACGCAAACATCGGCGGCGAAGGCGGAGCAATCGATTTGACCGATTATCTGCCTGAAAATTACTGGTTCGGCAAATACACAACTACGTATATCCCATCCACAAACGCAAAAACACTCGATATTCACTACTACAACGAGCATCTCGAAAAGGTTGCGACCACGCTTAAAGGCGCAAGTTCAACCACGAAACTCAACGAGTATTATCAAATCGGCGACGACAAAAACGCTCTTTCTCTTTCCGCAAAAATCAACGTCGAAGGCTTGACGGATTACGCTATCATGGCCATTGACGCTCACGACAGAGAATCCGTAAAACCGGACGAAACCGGTGCATACGTTCGCGTAAGCCGTGACGAATACGAGATAATAAAGGGCAATAAACAACAAAACGGCGAAAACTACACCTACTACGGCGCAACCGAAGAAGGCGCAGTCGATACCACCAAAACCATCGATCCTCAAGCGGCGTTCAACAGCGACGAAAACGCTGTCGTGTTCCGCTCCACGGGGCTTGACCACCTCTGCGGAGGCAGACTCACCGAAGGCTTGCTCGATTGGATGGAAAAATTCTGCGACGCAAGAAACGCTGCCTCTAATCTCGGTGAAGCCACCGTCATCACTTGCTTCCACCAAAACGCGCTTCCGCATTGGGAAATGGAAGACGAAATCCTCAAAGACTTCACCATCTACAATTGGGAAAACACCGCAAAACGCTTTCTCGATATGGGCGCGCGCTACGTCTTTACGGGACATATGCACGTTTGCGACGCTATGACCTACACCGACGTCGAGGGCAGAACGCTCTACGATTTCCAAACGGGTTCTTGCGTGAGTTACTACTCTCCGAGAAGATATACGACCCTTGAAAGATACGACTTCGACGGCAAACTCGGCGAAACCTGCATTTCGTCCGTGTACTGCCTCGACGATATCTCCGCTACGCCTTTCAAAGAAGTGCCGAGCCACAACGTCTTCACCGCACCTGCGTTCAAACAAGCGGATTTTGAAGATGCTTATAAGAACTACAAAGATAACGCGACAAAAGAAAATTGGGAACTCCTCGTTGAAACCAACCCCGACTATCTCGGATATATCATCAACTACGAGAATATGAACGAACTGGGCTACAACGACTATATCAACGAACAAATCTACGGCGTGCTCGTTGACAGAATGGTCAGCCACTTCATCAATCAGGATACCATCGACTCGCTCGTCGGCAAGGTCACGGGAATGGTTGACGATTTCGTCGGAAGCGGAAAACCGATCGTAAAAGCGGTTCTCGGCGGCGTATTCCCTCAATTCAACAAGAAAAACGAGCCTGAAGACTACAAAAAGTACGGCGGAAGCATCTCATACGACGAACAGGTCGAAGCGGTCAACGGCATCGTCGATTATTTGCTCGACACCGTTCTCGAAGGCGTAACCTACAAGCACAACGACACGGATTATAACTCCGCACTCTCGCTCGTGGAAGCAGTCGTCAACGAAATTCTCGATTGGGAATACGGCAAAGACGACATTGCTTCTCCCGTCAACTCCAAAAACAGCGGCAAAATGGGCGTCAAGGATATCGCGTCCTTCATCATGACCGCTCACACCATCGGCAACGAAATCTCTCTTGACGAAACCGCAGAATCAATCCAAGCAATCTACGGCAAATTCAGCGATGAAGAAAAGGTTGCAGACGGCAAAGAATATATGTTCAAACACCCCTACAACCCCACGTATCGTTTGCGTATGGTTGAGGCGGTCAAAGACATGCACGAGCAACTCGTCAGCGGCAAGTTCGTACAAGACCTGCTCAAAACGTTGCTCGACCCCATCTTCACCGAAGACGGTTCATTGCTCAAAACTATCATCAAAAATAAATTCGACTTCAGCGACGCCGTCGAAAAAGGCTACATAACCGAAGAAGCGTACGGTCACCTCAAAAAAGGTCTCGGATCGCAACTTCCCTCGTTGCTCAAGGGTTCGCTCGTAAGCGGCGCTCTCAAGGGTATGGGTATCGAGATTTCTCTGCCCGACGACTTCTCTATCGACGTTGACAATTTCGTGCTCGTTGACACAGTCAACGACTTGCTCCCCGTCATCAAACCCGTCGTGGCAAAACTCCTCGGATTCTCTTTGGAAGGTCCGGACATCATCTCGATCGCTCAAAACTTCCTCGACAGTTATCTCGTTGACAGTTTCTACAAGGGTCTGGGCGGGATCGCGGACGATATCGTCATTGCGTTTGCAACCGACGTCTATCCCGATATGGACGACTTCTCCGACCCCAACAAGCCCTCTCACTACCAACCCGAAAAGGCTTACATGAAGGACGGCGTGCGCCTCTCTTACCTGAGCACTCTCAACAAAGTGTCAACGGTCGGCGCGTCTTTCAACGCTGCAACGCAAGACAACGGCAGAGTTCCCTCTCGCGTGACCGCAAACTTCGATACGACCAACTCTACGACGTCTTACACCATCAAGTTCTACACCGAAGAGAACGTGTACGGCACTTTCAGACTCCTTGACGAGAACGGAAACGTCGTCGGCGAAGTCGGAACTTCTCAAAAAGAAGCCTTCAAGGCTTATGCAAGCAATCCGACCGACTATCTCGACACCACTGCGTACAAAGATTTCGGCAACGGCATAAACGCAACCGTGTTTACGCAAACCAAACCGCAATATATTCCGCTCATCGACCTCGGACTTCTCTGCATCACGCACGCTGAAATAGTGCACGACACAGACGAAGCAAAAGACGTTCCCTACAAGTACGGCGAGCGTGACAATGCGGTTGCAAACAGCGTTATCTACTGGAACGTGCATACCGTCACAATCAACGGTTTGGAAGCGGGCAAGACCTACTACTACGATATCCTCGGCAACTACGAAACCGACAAGACCTTCTCGTTGGTTGAGTTCATCAAGACGCAAGGATACGAAGGCAACGCGCTCACCTTCACCACGGCAGCCGGCAGAGACGTCGAATCATTTGAATTCCTCACTATCGCGGACATTCAAGGCATGATTCAAAGCATGTACGACAACAGCCACGAAGCGGTCGACGCTCTCCTCAAAGACGAAAACGTCAACGACTTCGACTTCATCCTCAACGCAGGCGATATGTGCGACAACGGCAAGAACTTCAATCAATGGGGTATGGCGCTCAACACGTATAAGGATCTCACTCTCAACACGTCGATGTTCTTCACCTCGGGCAACCACGAGAATAACACGGGCGCAATGAGCAGATACTTCAACTACACCGTCAAAGACGGCGAAGGCACGAAGGCAATCGACGGCGAATACTACTCCTTCGATTACGCAAACGCTCACTTCACCGTTCTCGACACCAACGACGCCACCACCGACGGACTCGGCAAAGACCAACTCGCTTGGCTTGAAAACGACCTCAAGAATACCGATGCGAAATGGAAATTCGTGCTTATGCATAAGAGTCTTTACAGCGCAGGTTCGCACGCATTTGACGGCGAAGTCATCGCAATGAGAAGCCAACTCGGCAAACTCTTTGCGGAAAACGGCGTGAATATGGTCTTTGGCGGCCACGACCACACCTACACCACCACGGTACTCGTCGATAAGGACGGCAAAGCGGTTGAATTCTCCGATCCAGACGGCGTAAGATACACGGGCGACGGCGTGCTCTATATCACGCTCGGCACTCTCGGCACGAAGTATTACACCTACAGAGAAAACAATATGACCACCGACAAGTTTGACGATGACAACAGTATTCTCCACACTCTCGACACTCAAACTTTCGGCAAAGTCGTCGTTGACAAAGACTCCATAACGTTCACGGGCTACAAGTTCAACAGAGAAACCGGTAAGATCGAAGTGATCGGAACGTCCAAAGTCAGCACGTTCAACTACAAACTTATGGTTATCCTTCTCTCCACCCTCATCCCGGGCATTGCGATTATCGGCGTAGGAACGGGACTCGGCATCTTCTTTGCGAAGAAGAAAAAAGCAAACTAATTATAGAATTGCCAAAAAAAACGCTCACCGTTTGGTGAGCGTTTTTTAGTTAATTAATAATTAATAATGAATAATTTATAATTTGCGCTAAATAGATGTATAACAAGAAAGGGCTGCCCGAACGGCAACCCTAATTTACTAAGCGTAAATGAGTTGACGGGCGGGCAGCCCTGACGCAGTTAGACGCTATTTAGCACATTGTATCTGAGAGTTTGCGGCCGCCTAAAATGTGTATGTGCAAATGTCCCACCGACTGGCATCCGTCCTCGCCCTTGTTGGATACGAGACGAAAACCGTTTTGCAAACCGAGGGTATCGGTGAGCGTGGAGAGTTTTTTGACGCACTTTGCAAGAGTTTGCGCTTGGGCGTCGGTCATTTCGACGATATTTGCGTAGTGCTGTTTCGGGATGAGCAAAAGATGCACGGGCGCTTGAGGATTGAGGTCCTTGATGATGACCATATCGTCGTCTTCGTAGAGTTTGGTTGACGGAATTTCGCCGTTTGCTATCTTGCAGAAAATGCAGTTTTCCATACTTTTCTCCTTATGGTTATTTGACGGTGTCGTCTGCCACGCCGTCGAGATACAAATGCGTGGGTGTGATGAGTCTGATTTCGTTGTGTTCTCCGTTTTTGGAATAAACTTTGACGTAGTTTGGAGAGTGTCCGCACCATACGCCCCTCGATTGAGTTTCAAAAAGCACGTTTACGGGCATACCGATTTGCTTGTTGAGGTAATTTTGGACGAGTTCGTGCTTCAATGCGGTCATACGCTTTTGGCGATCGAGCACGATTTCGGGATCGAGAGTGGGCATACGCCCTGCCACAGTGCCTCTCCTCGACGAGTACGGGAATACGTGAATATCAGAAAAGCCGACTTTTCTTGCAAACACCATGCTGTTTTCAAACTCTTCTTCTCTCTCGCTCGGGAATCCGACGATTATATCCGTGGTGATCGCGGGATCGGAATAGTATTCTCTTATGAGTCTGACGGCGTCGTAATACTCGGCGGTCGTGTAGTGTCTATTCATCGCTTTAAGCACGCTGTCGTCGCCGCTTTGCAACGACAAATGGAAATGCGGACAGAATCTCTTTAAGGTCTTTGTCGCGTCGAGGAAATCCTTGGTGATGACGCCCACTTCGAGTGAGCCGAGGCGCACGGAAAAATCGTACTTTGAGAGCATTTTCATAAGGTCCGTGAGCGACGAGCCGATATCTTTGCCGTATGCGGACAGATTGATGCCCGTCACGACGACTTCTTTTGCGACGCTGCTTACTTCGTCGAGTTCTCTTTCTATGCTCGCAAGCGCGCGCGAACGGCTTCTGCCGCGCACGTACGGGATGAGGCAGTAACTGCAAAAGTTGTTGCACCCGTCCTGAACCTTGATAAAATGCCTCGTGCGCAAGTTTATGATTCCGTCGTTGTCCTCAAAAACCGTGCTTATATCGAATTTGTCGGGAACTATCTTGTCAAATTGCTCTTCCTCGCCCTTGAATTCGGTGACGATTTTGCGAGCAAAGTCGAGTTTTTGGTCGCTTCCCGATATGTATTGAACGTTGTTTTTGGCAAACTGCGAAAAATTGTTTTGCGAGGCGCAACCGCACACGAAAATCTTTGCGTTGGGATTGACTTTGAGGATTCTCGCAATGGATTGGCGCGATTTCTTTTCCGCCTCTGCCGTTACTGCGCAAGAATTGACGACGTAAACGTCGGCGTACTCGAGCCCCTCTGCAATCTCGAAGCCTGCGTGCTCGAAAACGGCAAGCATAGCGTCTGTGTCGTACTGGTTGACCTTGCAACCGAGCGTAAATATTGATATTTTGGGAAGTTTCTCACTCATAATCAAGTTCCCCCAGAGCGTCAAAAAGGAGCGTGGACGCCACTATCGAAGCGGTTTCCGCACGCAGAATACGTCTGCCGAGCGTGACGATTTGCGCGCCGCAATCTTTTGCTGCTTTTGCCTCGTCCTCGGTGAATCCGCCCTCCGCGCCCACTATCAACGCAATGCTTTTGCCTTGCAAATCGCAGTCTTTTATGCGGTTTTTCTTTTCAAATTCATAAGCGAAAAGCACGGTATCGAAGTTCTTGCACTCCTCTATAACGTCCTTAAAATCGCAAAGGGGCTCAACCTCGGTAAGATACGCCGAACCGCACTGTTTTGCCGCTTCGAGAGCGATTTTGCTTGCGCGATCCTGCGAAAATTTGGTTTCCGCAGTGTTGTGAGAAAGGAACGGGCGCACTTTGTCTACGCCGAGTTCCACCGCCTTTTGTATGGCAAAATCGAGTTTGTTGTTCTTCAAAAGCCCTGCGTACAGGGTTATGTGAACGCTCTTTTTGTCAACCGAGCGCTGCTCGTCGACCAAAAGACGCGCGTAGTCTTTGCCGATTTCTTTTATGGTGCAGAGCCTTTCGATTCCGTCGTTTGCGCACACGAGCACTTTGTAGCCGACTTTGTAGCGCAAAACTTTGGTCATATGCAAGAATTCGTCGCATGTGACGACGATTTCTCCGCTTGTCGTTATGTCGTGTGGACTTACAAAAAATCTTCTGATTTCCATATTCTAATCGGCTGAATCGAGTTTACGCCTTTCGTTTGAGTTTGAGCGCGCGCCAGTCGTCAATCGCCATTCTGTCGACGATTTCATACCCTGCGTCGCTATAGCATTGTACCACTTCGTCAAGCCTCGTGTCAATGATACCCGACAACACTATGACGCCGTTTTGATTGAGGTGCTTGCCTATGCTCTTTGAAAAACGCATGAGGATATCCGCCGTGATATTCGCAAATATGAAATCGGCTTTTTGGTCGCCTTCGAGCAGATCCGCTCTTTCGATCGTCGCCTCTACGCCGTTAAGCACGGCGTTTTTGATTGCAAATTCAACCGCTTGCGCGTCGATATCGCACATATATACGCTCTTTGCGCCGCAAATTTTTGCCGCTATACCCAAAATGCCGCTTCCGCATCCGACGTCGATTACGTCTTTGCCAGCGACGTCCATAAGTTCGAGGCACATTCTCGTCGTTGCGTGCGAACCCGTGCCGAACGCCATGCCGGGATCGAGGCGCATGATCTTCTCTCCCTCGGAGGCTTTGTAGTCAATCCAAGTGGGAACGATGGTGATATTTCTCGTTTTTATGGGATGATAGTACTTTTTCCACTCGTTTTCGTAGTCGGCGGCGTCGATTTCATCGGTGAGAATCTCGCCGAATTGCACGCCGTTTTTCTTCAACTCTTCGAGGTTTTGCAAGAGCGAAGAAAGAAAATCGTTGTCGTCAAGATCGCACATCGTGGACACTTTGACGACTTCGCTTTGCTCGAGTACGCTCTCGTCGACATAATCCCAAATTACGTCGCTTTTTACGAGGTCGAGAAAGTCTTGTTTGTCTAAAATGGAAACACCGCCCGCACCTGCGTCAAACATTGCTGACGAGATGAGGTCGGCGTCGTTATGGTTTGTAAAAACCGTGATCGTTTTGTATTTCATCGTGTATATCTCTCGCATTTGAGCGGTTTAGATTGCCATTTTTGTGTGATTTTGCTTATTGTGCCTTTTCGTCGTAGGCTTTCTTTTGCGGATACTGTTTATTTTGATCGGTGATTTGATCGAATCTCTTGAGGAACTCTTTTTGCTCTTTGCTTACGCCCTTGGGAACTTCAACGACGACCTTGACGAACATATCGCCCTTGCCGGTGCCTTTGAGTTTCTTTATGCCGTAATTCTTGATCGTGAACACAGTTCCGCTCTGCGTGCCTTCGGGGATTTTGACTTCCTTATTGCCGTAAAGAGTGGGCACTTGAATGGTCGTGCCGAGCGTTGCGTCAACGATCGAAATAGGCACTTCGAGCATAACGTCGAATCCGTTTCTGACGAAAAGTTTGTGCGGTGCGACTCTGACCTCGACGTAAAGACTGCCCTTTTCGCCGCCGTTCGAGCCTGCGTGACCTTCGTTTTCGTATCTGACGCGTTGACCCGAGTCGATACCCGCAGGGATATTGACTTTGACGTCCTGCACCTTTTCAAAGTGACCTGCGCCGCCGCATTTGGGACATTTGTCGGTGATGATTTTGCCCGTGCCGTGGCAAGTGGGACACACGCCTTGCGTGCTGACTTGTCCGAACGGTGTGCGTTGAGTCATAGTGACTCTGCCGCTTCCCTTGCATTGCGAGCAAACCTTGAAAGCCGTGCCGTCTTTTGCGCCCGTACCCTTACAATCGGAGCAGTTTTCCACTCTCTTGACGCTGACCGTCCTCTGAGTGCCGAACGCCGCTTCTTCAAACGTAATGGTGACGCCGACGAGGATATCCTGACCTCTTTGAGGTGCGTTTGCGCGTTGCGAGCGTGACGAGCCGCCTCCGAATCCGGAGAATATAGACGAGAATATATCGTCCATATCGAATCCGAATCCGCCGCTCGAAAATCCGCTACCGTCTCCGAATCCGCCTGCGCCCATTTGAGGACCGTTTTCGTCGCCGTAGGTGTCGTATGCCGCACGCTTTTGAGGGTCGGAAAGCACTTCGTAGGCATGGTTTATATCCTTAAACTTCGCCTCGGCGTCCTTCTTTTCCTGCTCGCTTGCGGATACGTACATATCGGGGTGATACTTCTTTGCGAGTTTACGATAGGCGAGTTTCAATTCGTCTGCGTTTGCGCTCTTGTCTACGCCCAGTATTTCGTAATAATTCTTTGCTGCCATAATCTATGTTTCAACCTCTTCGGTTGCCTTTTTTCGTATTCGAGCGTCTTGCGACGCATTTTGCCGATTCTATCGACTTCCGTTTTATACGCCTCGGCGCAACGGTTGCCCGTTGCGCCTCGACTCAATATCGTTTTTTATTCGGATCAGTCAACCGTGCCGTCAACTCCGCCGTCCGGATTTGCTCCGCCTTGGAAGTCGTCGGGATTGATGCCTGCCGCTTTTGCAGCCTCTGCAGCCGCTTCGGGGTTCTGTTGATAGAACTTCGTGAAGATAGGATCAGTAACTTTGGTGAGTTTTTCGACGACCGCTTTGACGTCTTCCTCGTTCTCTGCTTTTGCAAGTTCCTCCGTTGCGGCCTTGGTTGCTTCCGTAACGGCGTTCTTGTCTGCTTCTTCGAGTTTCTCGCCGTTCTCGCTCACGAATTTATCCACTGCGAAGATGAGTTGCTCTGCGTTGTTCTTTGCATCTACGACCGCTCTGCGCTTCTTATCCTCTTCTGCGTACTTCTCTGCGTCCTTGACAGCCGCGTCGATATCCGCTTCGGTGAGGTTGGAAGATGCGGTGATTGTGATGGATTGAGATTTGCCCGTTGCCTTATCGCACGCTTTGACGGACACGATGCCGTTTGCGTCGATATCGAAAGTGACTTCGATTTGCGGGATTCCGCGCGGTGCGGGTGCGATGCCGACGAGTTCGAATCTGCCGAGCGTCTTGTTGTCGCGAGCAAATTGTCTTTCACCTTGCAAAACGTGAATGTCGACTGCGGTCTGGTTGTCTGCCGCCGTGCTGAACACTTGCGATTTGCTTGTAGGAATCGTGGTGTTTCTGTCAATGAGTTTGGTGCATACGCCGCCGAGCGTTTCGATGCCGAGTGACAACGGAGTTACGTCGAGCAAAAGCATATCTTTCACTTCGCCTGCCAAAACGCCGCCCTGAATTGCCGCACCGAGAGCCACGCACTCGTCGGGGTTGATTCCCTTGTACGGGTCTTTGCCGGTGATGCGTTTGACGGATTCATAGACTGCGGGCACACGAGTCGAGCCGCCGACCATGATGACCTTTGCGATGTCGCTGTAACTGAGTCCTGCGTCTTTGAGGGCTTGTTGCATAGGTCCTTGCGTCGCTTTGACGAGATCCTCGGTGAGAGAATCGAATTTTGCTCTCGTGAGTTCCATATCAAGATGCATAGGCACACCGTTTTCCATTGCGATGAACGGAAGCGAAATCTTTGCTTTGGTCACACCGGACAAATCGATCTTTGCCTTCTCTGCCGCTTCTTTGATACGTTGCATTGCCATCTTGTCTTTGGTGAGATCCACGCCGTGTTCTTTCTTGAACTCGCTCGTGATCCAATCCATAATGCGTTTATCGAAGTCATCGCCGCCCAAGCGGTTGTTGCCTGCGGTTGCAAGAACTTCAAACACACCGTCGCCCAATTCAAGGATAGAAACGTCGAACGTGCCGCCGCCGAGGTCGAAGATGAGGACTTTCTGATTCTTGTTCTCGTCCTTATCGATGCCGTATGCGAGTGCCGCCGCCGTAGGCTCGTTGATGATACGTTTCACCTCAAGACCTGCGATCTTGCCTGCGTCCTTTGTTGCCTGACGTTGAGAGTCCGTGAAGTATGCAGGAACGGTGATAACCGCTTCGGTAACCTTCTCGCCGAGATATTTTTCCGCGTCGTTTTTGAGTTTGGTCAAAATCATTGCGGAGATCTCTTGCGGAGTGTATTCCTTATTTTCGATTTTTACTTTATAATCCGAACCCATCTCTCTCTTGATGGAACTTACGGTATGTTCGGGATTTGCGACTGCCTGACGTTTTGCGATTTCGCCGACGAGTCTTTCGCCGTCCTTTGTAAACGCAACCACTGACGGAGTGGTTCTCATACCTTCGGCGTTGGGGATAACCACCGCTTCGCCGCCTTCCATAACTGCTACGCACGAGTTTGTCGTACCAAGGTCAATACCGATTATCTTTCCCATATTATTTCTCCTTTTCCCGCTTTTACGGGAAGAAAACTTATTTTCTTTAATTTATTGATTTTCGCATTTCTGCGGAAATTGCTTATTTGTTTTTCGTTGTCGTTTTGCTCTTCACTCTTCCCAATATCCGACTTTTACGCTTGCCGGTCTTAAAAGTTTTGCTCCGAGCATATATCCTTTTGCAAGCACTTCCACGACTTTGCCGTTTTTGTGTTCGTCCTTAACTCTTTCGACCGCGCTCATATACTTTGCGTCGAAGTCTTTGTCCAGAGCGTCCACTTCGGTGAGTCCGAATCCGCCGAGCGCTCCGAGGATTTGTCCTTCCATCATATTGAATCCCGTAAGAGCCGCCTCGTCTTTGACGTACTTTCTTGCAAGGTCGCAATTGTCAAGCACGGAGAGCATCTTTTCAATCACTACGGATTGCCCGAGTTGCTTCATATCCTCCGCAATCGAATTGTTGCGCTTGCGATAGTTGTCGAAATCCGCTTGCAATCTCTGCGTCAGACCTTTGCAGGTTTCCGCCTCTGCTATCGCTTGTCCGAGTTTTTCTTCGAGTGCGGAGATATAATCCTCGTCGCTCATTCCCTCACGGTCGATTTCAAAGGATTTTTTGCTTTCCTCTTTTTCTTCCGCTACGGGCTCGGTGCTTTCGTTTTCGACTTGATTTTGTTTCTTATCTTTATCTTTCATTTCAGTCTTCGTCCTTTTTGTCTTTCACGACGCTTGCAATGGTTTTCTTCATACAATCAAGAACGCCGATAACCTTTTTGTAGTCCATACGTTCAGGTCCTATGACGCCTGCCTCGCCGACCACCTCGTCGCCCACTTTGTACGACGCCGTGATGATTGCGCATTTGTCAACGCCTCTCTCCTCTTTGCCGATTCGCACCGAGAACTCAATCGAGCCGTCCTCGTTTGAAAGCAAGTCGCCGATATTCTCTTTGTCCGATATAACCGCAAGGAAGTTCTTTGCGTCCTCGACGTTGTTGTATTCGGGATAATCGAGCATCTTGAGTGCGCCTTCCACGAATACGTTTCTGTCGCTGTGCTCCGAAAGGTATATTCTCAATATCCCGAGCACGTCATCGAGTATGTCCTCGAATCCTTTGAGTTCGACGTCGATTTCGGCAAGGTCGAAGTTGTCCATATCCTTGATATTTCTGCCTTGGAAAACCTTGTTGAGCACCTTGGTTGCGGTTTCCACGTACTCCGCCTTCACGTCCTCGGGAATGTCTATTGCCTTGTCGGCAATCATTCCGCTGTCCGTGACGATGAGCACAACCGCCTTTCCGTTTTTGAGCGGCACGAGTTTGATCTCCTCGATGACGATATCCTGCGCGTTCTTTTCGACGATGAACGAGGTATAGTTGGTCACGTCGCTGATTATCTTTGCCGCCTCAACCGACATATCCTGAATCTTGCCGAGTTTGTTCATAAACTTGTCGCGAATCAGCGCCGTTTCCTGATCGGTGAGCATATTGCCCTCAAACGAACTGATGCTTTCAACGTAGAACTTGTAAGCGTCCTTGAGAGGCACACGCCCTGCCGAAGTGTGCGGCTGTTCGATATATCCGAGCGCTTCGAGTGCGCTAAGTTCCGCCCTTACGGTTGCAGAACTGACTTCGGGCAAATATTTGCTTTGAATATCCGAACTGGACACGGGTTGTCCCGTTGAGATATACAGGTCAACCAATGCGTGCAATATTCTCTTTTTCCTTTCAGTCAACTCTTTTCCCATAACAGACCTTGTTTTCTCGCTCAAGACCATTGCTAGCAGTCTTTCGCTTTGATTGCTAACAGTATATGTCCATATTTGCCAATTGTCAATACTTTTATCACATTTTTTTAAAATTTTTTTGAGATTTTTTATATTTGTTTTCGCTCTGCTTTCACCGCTTACGCCCTATCGATTTTCAGCGACTTTATATTGATTATAATGTGTAATAAATATATAAAAGATACTAAAAAGCGCGCGCAAGAGGCAATGCACAGTATTATTAGCACCAAAGCGCAGCATAAAGAAGATTTTTTTATATAATACGAAAAATAGATTGCATTTTCTTTTTAAGTTTGATATAATCCAAAAGCAATCTGAATTTGCTAGTGTGGCTCAGCAGGTAGAGCAGCTGATTCGTAATCAGCAGGTCGCCGGTCCGAATCCGGCCACTAGCTCCAAAAAAAAGCGATGTGCAAAACGCATATCGCTTTTTTTTTGGAACTAACAGACACATTTAGACCACGAGTACCTGTTGGTTATTTTTTCGGGGTCCCCGCAAAACGGAATTGTTTTGTGGGGTGAACAAAAGGTCGCCGCGTCCGAATCCGTACTTCCCTCTGCGCGCTCAAAAACGCATATCGCTTTTTTTTGGAACTAACGGACACATTTAGACCACGAGTACCTGTTGGTTATTTTTTCGGGGTCTCTACAAAACGAACTAGTTTTGTGGGGTGAACAAAAGGTCGCCGCGTCCGAATCCGTGCCTTTCTTCATTAAATTATAAATCAGGTGCGGACAGAGTCCGCCCGCAATTATTAATCATTAATTAATACTCACGTCAAGTTCTATATCGTCGGCAAATTGCGATTCGTAAAGTTTCTTGTACACGCCGCCCTTTTCAATCAACTCGTTGTGAGTGCCTTGCTCGACGATTCTTCCGCCGTCTATCACGACGATGCAATCCGCTTTGCGCACGGTTGAGAGTCTGTGCGCCACGACGATGGTCGTTCTGCCCTTGCAAAGTTCAAACAACGCTTTTTGGATTATCGCCTCGGTGGTGTTGTCAAGTGCGCTCGTCGCCTCGTCGAGAATCAAAATAGACGGATTTTTGAGGAATACTCTGGCAATACTCAGTCTTTGTTTTTGACCGCCCGAGAGTTTGACGCCCCTCTCTCCTATTTGCGTATCGTAGCCTTCGGGCAAACTTCTTATATAATCGTCTATATCCGCTTTTTTTGCCGCCTCTATAATTTCCTCGTCGGTGGCGTTCTCTTTGCTGTATGCGATATTCTGCTTGAACGTACCCGTAAACAAAAACACGTCCTGCTGAACGATTCCCACGTTTTTGCGCATCGAATCGTTCTTTATCTCGCTTATAGGCTCGCCGCCTATGTAGATCATCCCCTCTTCGAGCGGATAGAATTTGGGGATCAAGTGGCAAAGCGTGGTTTTTCCGCCGCCGCTCGCGCCGACGAATGCATACATTTTGCCGTCGGGAATGGTGAGATTTACATCGTCAAGCACCTCTTTTTCGGGGCTGTAGGCAAAATTTACGTCCTTAAACACGATATCGCCGTGAAGATTCTCGACGTCGTGCGCGGTTTTGCTCTCCTCTTCCACGGGTACGTCCATAATCGCAATGAAACGCTTGAAGCCCGTTATGCCGTCCTGCAACTGCTCGAAGAACTGTATGAGCGTTTGCACGGGCGAGATAAAGAGGTTGATTGAAATCATAAACGACACGAGGTCCACGTAGTCGAAATTTTCGCTGTCGTAAATGCAGAAAAGCGCGCCTGCGAGCAGCACTATCACGTTGTATACCTCGGTGACGAAGCTCATACTTGCAGAGAACGTACCCATCGCCTTGTACGCCTTCGAGCGTGCCTTGACGTAGCCGTCGTTGTTCTTTTCAAACTTCTCCTGCTCGTATTCGGCGTTTGCGTACGCCTTGGTGACTCGGATGCCCGCAATGCTGTTTTCGAGCGTGGCGTTGATATTGCCGATCTCTTCTCTGCTCTTTCTGAACGCCTTGGTCATATTCTTTCTGCACACAATCGCAATAATAAACAACACGGGCAAGAACGCAAATACGATGAGCGAGAGTTTCCAACTTATCGTGCAAAGATACGCAAACGAACCTATCGTCACGAACGTCGTGATAAAAAGGTTTTCAGGACCGTGGTGCGCAAGTTCGCTCACGTCGAAAAGGTCGTTGGTCATTCTTGTCATCAACTGCCCCGTTTCGGTGTTGTCGTAAAAGGAATACGGCAATTTTTCGAGGTGCGCAAACAAATCCGTCCTCATCGCCGCCTGCATCTTTACGCCCATAACGTGTCCGTAATAGTTGATATAGTACTTCATCCCCGCTCGCAACAGGTAGATTGCAAGCAAGATCGAGCAAAGAATAAGCACTTCGTTGATTATGCCGTTGGGAATGCTTTGGCGCAATATGCGTTGCGAAACCATAGGATAAATAAGTCCGCTCACCGAGAAGATGAACGAACATATCATATCCGCGGCAAAAGTGCCTTTGTGGGGCTTGTAGTACGCCACAAACCGCTTGAGAAAATGCTGTTGGGTCTGTTGTTGTTTTTTCATAGTAGTATATATCTGTAATAAAGGTTGTTCAAAGACGGAATACGAGCCGCAAGGCGGCGAGCCAAGGGAGCGCCGAACTTGACGATTAGTACAAGCGACTGCGCCGTGTTGTTGGCCACGCCTGGCGCACAAAGCGTAGTGACACGGCTTTCAGCCGATTTGTATTGCCAAGAGCCTG
>URNP01000028.1 GCA_900549225.1 uncultured Eubacteriales bacterium
GCGAGGCTCTTGGCAATGCGCACACTTGCGTATTGCCATTGCCTCAGCGACGGTTTTTGCTCATTATTAATTGACTCCGACCACTCCGTCCACGGGCATAGCGAAAGCGATTCCGTGCGCAGACGTATGCGTACCCACGCTTCTGTACAGCGCGTGCATAACGTCCTCTTTTATATCCTCGCTCACGATAATCATAATCATTTCTTTTTCGGGTTGAATCTGGATATGGAAGGCTTTTTCGGCTTCGAGATTAGCCGTACCTCTTGCGCTCATAACCGTACCGCCTCTTGCCCCGACGGCGCGAGCGGCGTCCATAGCCTCGTCTGCGAAGCCGTTATTCACTATACACACAATAACCTGAAAATTCTTATCGCTCATTATGTCCCTCCTTGACGGTTTTGAGGTTGTTGCTCAAAAAACCGTATGCGGCAACGCCTATCATACTCGAAAACGGCACTGTAAATGCGATTCCTTTGCCTTTTTTGATGGTTTTGAATTTTTCTTCGAGCGTAGCGAGAGCCTCTTTTGCTCTTTCTTGCTTGATGACGCTGAAAATTGCGGTTTTGGTTTGGTCGTTCCATTCCGAAAGGCTGAGCATTTCCGCGTTTGCCGTACCTCTTGCGCGGGACGTCCACTGGAAGTTGACCTCGAATGACGACTGCAAAAGGTCGGTATAGAACTCTGCCTTGTTGTTTGGCACGATGCTGACAAGAAGCATCAGTTTTCCCGAATTGACTTTCGGAGCGGCGGAGGAGTTATTTCTTGCGGCTTTGATTTCCGCGCCCTTGGCAGCCGCTTTTTTTGCGACTTTTTTGACTTTTTTCACAACTTTGTCAACCATACGTCCTCCTTACATAAAGTTGATAATCTGTTCGTCGTCGGCGTCGAGGATACGGCGCATAACGATTTTTTCTTTGACTTTTGCGCTTGCAACCGCTCTGAAGCCGAGAAGTTGGATTGTGATAAGCGGAGTCATCGCAACCATAGCAACGATACCGAAAGCGAGGTTGAGCACCTCTTGCTCACCGCACAAAACCGCGCACGCTCCGATTGCAAACGGAAGAATGAAACTCGACGTCAACGGACCGCTTGCGACTCCGCCCGAGTCGAATGCGATTGCGGTGTAAATCTTCGGCACGAAGAACGACAATCCCAACGAAATCAGATAACCGGGAATCAGATAGTAAAGCAACGAAAATCCGTATATGATTCTTATGACGCTAAGTCCGATTGAAAGTCCCACGCCGATAGAGAGCGCAACGAGCATAGCGCGCTTTGACACGCCGCCGTTGGTGATTTGCTCGACTTGCTTGTTGAGAACGTGCACCGCAGGCTCGGCAAGAACGACCACGAAGCCGATAACGAACGCAAACACTATGATCAAAGGTTTCGAGAACTGTGCGATTTCCGCGCCGAGTTTGAATCCGATAGGCATAAATCCGACCTTGACGGAGGTGAGGAACACCACGAGTCCGACGTACGTATAGAGGATTCCGATGCCGATTTGAATGATTTTTTGTTTTGGGAGTTTGAGCACGGTGACTTGCAAAATCGCAAAGAACACCACGATAAGACCGAGCGCGATAAGCACTTCGAGAGCCACCGCTCCGAGCGCAGGCGCAAAGTTTGCGCCGAGGTTTGCCTCTATCGAGTAATCAGGGAGCGTAAAGGACATATCACCCTTTGCCACAAGCGAGAGTGCCATAACGGCAAGCATAGGCCCGATAGAGCAAAGCGCGATAAGACCGAAACTGTTTTCCTTTGCGTTTCTACCGCCCGTATTGAGTGCGACGCCCACGCCCAAAGCCATGATAAACGGCACGGTTATAGGGCCTGTCGTCACGCCGCCCGAGTCGAACGCCATAGGCAGGAACACGCCCTTGCCCTGCTCGTATATAATTGCGGTGAGCGCAAAAAGCACCATATAGAAAAACATCAGAAGAGATGACAAATCTTTTCTAAAAACGATTTTTGAGATTGCGATAACCAAAAACACGCCCACGCCCACGCCGACCGTAGCGATAAGCACGGTGCTGTCCATCGCGGCTTTGACCTGCTGCGCAAGCACGCTCAAATCGGGTTCGGCGACGGTGATAAGCACGCCCATCGCAAAGCCCACGCCGAGCAAAAGCGGCAGTTTTTTGGACTTTGTCAAACCTGCTCCGACGTGTTCGCCCATAGGCGTCATAGCAAGGTCTGCGCCGACGTTAAACAGCGCGATTCCGAGAATCAGCATAATTGCGGACACGACGAAAGTCACGATTTCCTTCGACGTGAAATCGGTGACGGGAGTAAGCGCGAAGATAAGCACGATAACCGCCACTGGAAGCACCGAAAAGAGCGACTCTTTAAGTTTTGAGAGCGTGTTCATACCAATGTTTTTCGCCATCGATTTTTGCGCCATGAGGTCTTTTGAAATCTGCAATTCGTCCTTTTCGCTCTTTGACTTTTTGAACAAGCCGTGAGAACTTCTATTCCCCAAAATACGACATTTTTCGGGTTTTGAATCTGCGTTTTCGTTGCCTATTTCAGTCGATTCGACAAGATTCTCACTCTTTTGACCTTTATTTGCGCCGCTCTCGACGTCGCTTTGACAAGATTCGACGTTGTTTGCCTCGTCCTCAGGCGCATTATTGCAAGAATCGACAAAATCCGACGCAACGCCGAACTCCGCCGAATTTTCGGACGGACTTTGCACGGTGCAGTCTTTCAAGGCGTCGTCTGTCGTGACGGGAGAGCAAGCGCATTGCTCTTTTTCGACGGATTCCTTTACGATTTTGTCTTTTTCTTTTTCCATACTATGATTATAATGATAAAGTATATTCTTTTTCTTTTGCGGATATTATTATGCCAAAAAAACTCACGTGTGTCAATCTCTGCCTTACGCCGTCATCTTATAAATTCACACTTAAAACAATATTAAAATGATACACTTGTATGATTATTTTTTTGCCAATGATTCACCTTCTCAAAACGCTTGACTTTTATCTTAGAAATTCTTATCTTTGGATATACATAGCGGAAACTATAGTTTCCGTGCGGTGAAGATATGAAGAAAATCACAATCGACAAAAACCAAGCGACATATGTCTCAAAACTTCTCGTTCTCTCTCTCGTATTGGCGTTCGCAAGAGCACTATCCGCGCACATTTTCATCAATCCGAACGGCTTTGCTCCGGGCGGAGTCGGCGGAATTGCGGCAATCATTCACTATGCGGCGGAGAGAAGCACGAATCCGACCATACTCAAACTCTCTTCCAACCTCTTTGATCCGGGCATTTTCACGATTATACTCAACATACCTCTCGTGATTGCGGCGTTCTGCGTGCTTGAGAAGAAGTTTGCAACCTACACGACCATCACTCTTTTGCTGTATTCGGGCTTCGTCTATATGCTCGGCGCGGTCGGTTGCCCTCAGTATTACGCAAACGGCAACTACGGACTTATGCTCATAGCGGCGCTCGGCGGAGGCGCGATTGCAGGCGTATCGATGGGCTTTATGCTCAGACAGGATTTGAGCATAGGCGGCACGGATATCATCGGCAAAATAATATACACGCACAATCCGTCCGCACATACTCACTGGTGGATAATGATTTGCGACTGCGTAGTCGCTTTGGCATCAGGTTTTCTCGGACTCATCAATCTCGACAAAGGTGCGGACGCAACCACCGTGCTCACCAACATACTCTCCCCCGTGCTTTTCTCGTTTATCTGCCTCGTCACTCAATCCAAGGTCTGCGACGTAGTCGAATCGGGCTTGCTCTCATCGCTCGTATTCACCATCATCACGGACAAATCGGACGCAATCGCGCACGAACTTTCCGTACAACTGCATAGAGGCGTAACAATCACCAAATCGGTCGGATATTACACGGGCAAGGAACACAATATTATCATCTGCGTGACTTCCAAAAAGCAAGTCAACAAAGTCAAAGACATAGTCAAAGCGTGCGATCCTCAAGCGTTTATGTACATAACGCAAGCGGGCGAAGTTTCGGGCAAAGGCTTCACGGGCGGCAAACTTCTCAAGAAAGGCGAAGTCGAAAAAATCGACATGTCGGATATCATTCCTTCCGAACATATGCACGACCATGATTTAGCAAACGCAAACGAGGATACCAACATCCTTCAACCCGTGCCTATCGAAACCGCAGCGCAAGACTTAAACACGGCTTGCGACACTACGGATAAGGACTAATCCACAAATATTTTCGGATAATAAATTAACGATTATCAAAAAAACGAGCGATTCCGCTCGTTTTTTTGAACTTATTGCTTATTCCAAAAACAATTTTTCGATATTCAAAATCTCTTTCGGATTATCGATAATTATTTTTGCTCCGCACTCTTCGAGGCGCTTTCTGCCTCTGAATCCCCAACTCACCGCCACGCAATCCACTTGCGCGTTTATTGCCGTCTGCAAGTCGACTTCGCTGTCGCCTATGTATACGGTTCGACTTTTTTCGACACCGAGTTCATTGACGACTGCGTTTACGGAATCGGGATACGGCTTTGCCCTCACGTCGTCACGTTGTCCTACGACGACGTCAAACAATCCTTCGAAATAATCCTTTGCGAGTTCTTGCACCGCACTATCCATTTTATTTGAAACCACGGCGCACTTTTTTCCTTGCTTGCGAAGCGTTTCCACAACCGACCGAATATCGTCGTACGGTTTCGTATTGTCGGCGCAATGATAAAAGTAGTGTTGTTTGAACACGTCAAGCACCGCAAGAGTGGTTTTCGTATCAGTACCCTTCGGCACACTTTCTTCGATTAGGCGTTTCACGCCGTTACCGGTTCTGTCGGCAATTTCGCTTTTAGAAAGCGGCGGAAAATCGAAAACTTCGAGCGCATAATTCACGCTCGTCGCCAAATCTTCAAGCGTATCGAGAATAGTTCCGTCAAGATCAAAAATATATAGACTTTTCATTTGATGTCAGTTTTTTTGGAATAGTCCTTCTTTCATCATATACTGATTCATTTCGGACAAGTCGTCGCCCTCGAATTTGCGCATACGTTGCACTCTTGCAGGGATACCCGTCACAAGCGTGAAATCGTCGACGCTCTTTGTGACGATCGCGCCCGTACCGACCACTGCTCCTTTGCCGAGTTTCACCCCCGGCAGAATGGTTGCGTTGGTATACACTTTTGCGTAATCGCCTATTTCCACGCCGTTGTACTCTCTTTGCATATGGTCGTGTTCGCTGTGTGAGTGGGTGAAGATTTTAACGTATTCCGTGAGCATTGCAAAGTCGCCCATTTTGACGCCGCCCTTAGTGTCGATATAGCAGCCTGCGTTCCAACTTACGTTGTCGCCAACTTCCAGACGATGCCCGTAATTGAATCTGCACCCCTCGTTTGCGACGAATCCGTCACCGCATTTTTTGAAGAGTTTTTTTGCGATTATTTGTCTGAACGGCACTGCGAAATTGCAGTTCAGACCGAGCGGAACTCTGTCCACGCTATCCCAAAGAATATGCAAATTTCTCTGCTCCTCGGTGTACGGGTCGATATCTCCCATAGGCATATAGTCACCCCAAAGTCTGAACGACTTAAGGTCGTCCGCGCTATAGTCGTCAATGCCTATAAGTTTCATCGCAAGCGCGGCGTTTTTTGAATCCATACCGTCCTCTGCAAGTTTTTCAAACTGCTTCAATCTTTCGTCAATTGTCATAATCAAGCCTTTATCTATGCGTTTTGCACATATAAAATATTATTTTTGTCGTTTTACAGCAGAGAAATCATTTTTCGACTTCAAATCCGTATTGCGTTTTGGTTTTGTAGGTCTTGCCTTTTTCGAGTTCCACGCTCTCAAAAGACGGCACGTTTTGAGCGTTGGGATATCCTTGCGTTTCCATACAGAACGCCGACTGATATCCGTAGACTTTTTTGCCTTTTTGCCCTTCAAGGAAGTTGCCAGTATAGAACTGCATACACGGTCTGTCGGTATAAACGCTCATTTTGATTCCGCTCTTTTCGCCCCTTGCCGTTGCGACTTTTCTGAAGCCCTCGCCTTTTAGCACGTAGTTGAAATCGTAGCCTCTTGCAACTTCGAGCATATGCTCTTTTGCGCCGATATCCTTGCCGATTTCCTTCTCTGTCGTGAAGTCGAACGCCGTGCCGAGAATATTTCTTTTCTCTCCGTGAGGGATGAGTTCGTCGTCGACGGTTGTGAGATATTCCGAGTCTATAAACACCTTATGTCCGAGCACGGTTTTGAAATCACCGTCGAGATTGAAGTATGCGTGATTGGTGAGCGAGCAAAGCGTGTCTGCGTTTGCGCTTGCCTCGTATTCGAGCGTCAAAACGTTGTCGTCCGAGAGCGAATACGTCACCGAAACGGACAACTTCGCGGGATACCCTTCTTCCCCGTCGGGCGAAATTCTTGACAATCTAAGTCCTTTTCCTTTGATTATCTCCGCCGTCCAAAGTCTTGAATCGAATCCGACTTTTCCGCCGTGCAGATGGTTGTTCCCATCGTTTTTGAAGAGGTAGTATTCCTTGCCGTCGAGTGTAAATTTCGCACCGCCTATACGGTTGCAAACTCTTCCGATAACGGCGTTGAAATACGGATTTTCTTGCAAGAATCCGTCCGGCGTATCGAAGCCCGCCACGACGTCGACGAGGTTTCCGTCCTTATCGGGAACGCACAAATTAGCAATGCGCGCTCCGTAGGTGATAATCACCGCATACGCGCCGTTCGCGTTTTCGATTTTGTAACTTTCGATAGCGTTTTCGCTTTTTTGGAGATAAGTGATTTTCATATTTTTATATCCTCAACAGTGATTTCGTTCTTTTGATTTCAATTGCAATTATTTATTATATTTTCATATTTCGGGTGTAAGCAGAGCCCCCCGCAATTATTAATTATTAATTTTGCAACGGTCGTCACCAACTACGCGCCACTTCCACCAAAACGTCGTTTTCAACGTCAAGACCTTCGAGCGTGGATTCAAAAAGTTTGCCTTTGAGCGCACGCGTCTTTTCGTTGTCGAGAGATGCCGTCGGAAAATATTTCCCATCCTCCGTCTTTACGGGCACAAAGAACGAGTCAAACACCCAGTCAAGCGTAATATTGTGAATATCCCCCACTTTTCCGTACTCTCTTTGCAGACCTTTGAGAATAGTCCAAACGCCCGTGTCGTAGAGTTTGTCCTTACATGCCTTTTTGCGCTCTTTGTCATCGTCGAGGAACTGGTCGTACGCCATAGGCATACCGCAATACACGTCGATAACCACGTTTTTCTCGTCTGCGAGATATTGCATAGCGTCCGCAACGACTTCGGTGCAGGACCTACCGTTGATTTTTTCGCCGAGGTTTTCTATTCTGTCGCCCTTGATACCGCCGCCGCTATATTTGAGAACAGCGTCTCCGAAATAGGGATCTGCGTAAGTCATACGCTTTGGCAAGCAAGTTTTCGGCACGATACCCTGTTCCGCCATTTTCGCAAGCAAATATGCGGTTGCGGTCGAAGTATGTGCGCCGTAACTGTGCGAGATGAAGGTCACGTCCCCCGTGTAATCCTTAAAGCAAGCGGCGTATTCCCTTGCAAAACGGCACGCCACCGAGTGCGAGTCCTCGTATCCCATCCATATATAGTTGAAAAGGCTTTGCAACGCTTGAGCGTGATTTGTGTAGTTGAGTGAGCATACGTTGTAGCCTTGCGCTTTTGCTTTCCGCACGAACTCGCCGTCGCCTGCAACGTTATCGGGGTTTTCTGGTTTTGTGTGAATCCATCCGTGGAAATACGCAACGGTCGGCTTTTTCTCATCGAAAAACTCTTCCGTAATATCCTCGGAATATCTGGCGTGATTGCCGTCGTTATCAAAGAAGTACAAGCCGATATCGCTTGACGTATCGACGCTCAGATCAGACTCCATTTTCACGGACTCTTCCTTGTCGCACGCGCCGAGCGCGAAGCAAACAGCAATAATGCAAATCACGGCCAAAATGCCTTCAATGGTTTTTCTCATAATTCTCCTTACAATATTATTGTTATGGCGTTTTGCCCATATGTTTCGGGTGTGAGCAGAGGCCACTCGCAATTATTAATTATTAATTATTAATTCCCGATAGTTAATTCGCAAAAAACTTCGACGTTGCTCGTTTGCGGAAACATATCGTAAGGCACGACCCTGTTCACGACGTAGTTTTGCGACAGAATTTTCAGATCTCTCGCAAGCGTTTGAGGGTTGCAACTCACGTACACGATTTTCTCGATTTTTGCCTCTATCGCGCTTTCGAGCACGCTCTTATCGCACCCTTTTCTTGGCGGATCGAGCACGAGAGCAAGCGGTCTGCGCGCCGTTTTTTGCGTTTTTTCTCCGAGATAAAACGGCGACGAGGTGATTTCGTCGGGCAAAGATTCCTCTTCCTCATCCGAGTGCTTTGACAGTGCTTTGACGTAGTTTGCCACGTCGTCGCACACGCACTTGACTCTGCCGTCTATGCCGAGCGATTTCATAAGCGCGATAGCGTTCTCCACGGCGCTCGGTTCGATTTCCACCGAGGTGATATTTGCCTCTTTCAGTCGCATTGCGATCTGTGCGGTCAGAAGTCCCACGCCCGAGTAGAATTCGAGTATATCTCCGTCAAAATCCTTTAGCGTCTTGCACACTTCGTCGTAGATTGCGTCGCGCACGTCGTTATTCACTTGCAAAAACGAGAGTGGCGAAACGATTGCGTCAAACGGACCGAGATTTTGCTTTTTCTCCTTGCCGTAAACGAGTTTCACGTCCTTTCCGAAGATGACGTTGGTATTTTTCGTGTTTTCGCTTACGTACACGCATACGCCTGCAAACTCTTTTCCGAGATTTTGACAAAGTTCGTCAAGTTTCGGCACAAAAGACGAATTTACGACTAGCGTCACCGACAGCGTATCGAGATTTCTTGCCACGACGTGACGAAGAATGCCTTTCCCGCTCCCCTCGTCGTACACGCTTATACGGTTTGCGTTTGCCCAATCCGTGACGATAGCGATGAGTTTTGCCGCCCACTCGCCGTGCAGAGCGCACCATTTCATAGGCACGACGGAGTGCGTGCGCTTCTCGTAGAAGCCGAGCGTAACTCTGCCCGTTTTGCGTTTATATCCGAAAGGAAGCGCGATTTTATTGCGATATTCCCAATCGTTGAGGCGCACCACGTCGTCAACTTCGACGTCGAGACCGCCCGTCTTTTTGAGTGCGTTTTCGACGTTTGCCTTTTTGATTGCGAGTTGGCACTCTCTCGAAACGTGTTGCAAATCGCAACCGCCGCAAGTGCCGAAATAGGTGCATTTCGGTTTAATTCTATACGGAGATGGCTTTTCGACTTCGATGAGGTCTGCAAAAGCGTAGTCTTTTTTTGCATAGCGAATACGGGCGCGAATAATCTCGCCCTTGATTGCAAACGGCACGAAAACGGCGTACGAGCCGATTTTCACGATACCTTCGCCCTCGCTTGCAAAATCGCAAACTTCCCCTTCGATTACGTCTCCTACTGCAACCGTCAGCACTTTATTTCTCCACTCAAAGATTTTTTGTATTGCGTCATAAAGGTTTCCACTCTCTTATAGCCCTCGCTCATATCGATTCCGAGGTCTTTTTCAAGCCTGAAATACCAATTGTACAGCGCGAGCGCGTCCTTTCTTGCAGGAGCATACGGGAAGCGAAGCACGTAGCAATGGTCGGAGCGGAATAGATTTTTGCCCACGGTATACTCGTTTTTGACGCCTGCTTTGCTCAAAGCCTCGCCCATACGTTTTGCCTCGCCCAAGCACAAAAAGTCGGTCATACCGCCGCTGTTGTAGCAAGGCGGAAATTCTGCGTTGAGGTAGTTGTACGGGTCGCTTTGCTTGTAGAATTCCCAATTACGGAACGCTTTTCTGCTCTTTTTGCCCGACACGTATCTCACGATAAGCGTGTTGGTGAGCGGAATCCTGTACATAACCTCGAAACTGAACGCACCGCTCACGAAGATAAGTCCCGCAGGCTTCGTTTTCGTGGTGGGGATTCCGAGCGTTTTCACATATTCGTCGCTCGTAGCGGCGCAACCGATGCACGCTGCCAAGTGCCCGCCCGACGAGTCACCCGTGACCGTTATATTGTTTTCGTCGATTCCGAATCTCTCTTTGTTGTCGCAAAGAAAGTTGTATGCGTCGATGCAATCCTCTAGGTCCTTCGGAAAGAACACTTCCGGGCAAAGTCTGTGGTCTATGACTGCAACCACCGCGCCCATAGCCGCAAAGCATCTTGCATACCCGTCACGACGCAAACGATTGTGAATCATCCAGCCGCCTCCGGGGATATCCATAACGCAAGGCGATTTTTCTGCAACGGGATGAGACGGATAATAAATATCCATCACCAGTTCTTTGCCTTGGGCCGTCTTGTATACGACGTCTTTTTCGATTTTTATTTCCTTGTTGAAAGGGGTTCTGCCGTTCGGCTCTGCCCTATCCTCTTCAAAAAAGTCGAATATGTCCGCCATAATCGGACGACGGAGCATACCGTAGTCTTTTCTGAATGCTTTTTCAAGCGCTTTACTCTTTGATTTGAGCGCTTTTTTATCTGCTTTGAATTGCGCTTTGAGGACTTTTCTGCCCTTGCGCATATCGTCGATAGTTGCGTTTTCATTTTCAAAAAGCGCAACCATATCGTTTACGAATTCTTTTTTGAGTTGCTTTTTGCCCGTACGGTAATCTGCTGCAAAATACTCGTATTGTTTCATAAAACCCCTTATCCTTGCGTTCTCGTTGCGAGAGATTCGCAACGAGAACTACGTTAGTTGTTTTGTTGATTTCACGACTCAACTTTGTTAAGTCGTTTCGGATTAAGGCTTCGCCTTCCGCAATTATTAATTATTAATTGCCGATTCTCACGCAAAATCATTTATTCGCATACACTCTCTTCAAGCGTGCAAATCTCGGAAGTCCGTTTTCAAGCGGTGCTTTTGCGTCGCCTTGGATGAGCGGAAGCGCGTATTTGACGAATTCTTCGCTCACGTTCGTTCCGTTTTGAGTTATCCACTCGAGCGGCACTTTCTTTTCGGTGTTTGCGGCAAGTTCGAGAGGCATAAGCACGTTTTTGCAAACGTAGTTGCCGTTTTCGTCCGTTTCACGCTTGAAGATAACCATCTTATCGGTTTCGCCTTCGCACGCGCTCTTGACCGCAAATGCGCCTGCGTTGAACGCCTCTTCCACGTCGTTTTTGGACGCGAGATGAGCGCCGCAGCGTTGCATAAGGCTGAGTTCGATTCCTCTCGTCTTAAATCCCGTTTTCTCTTTGATGAGGTTTGCAAGAATTGCAGCGACGCCGCCGAGTTGAGCGTGGCCGAAACTATCTCTTGCCGCCGCCGCGCCGAGGCTCTCGCAGATGAGCGTTCCGTTTTTGTCGTGAATGCCTTCGGACACCACTGCGATACATTTATTTCCGTTTGCGGCGCATACCGCTTTGACATCGTCGACGAATTTATCCACGTCGAAGTCGGTTTCGGGCAAATAGATAAGGTCTGCGCCAAGTCCGTTCACGCCTGCCAAAGCGGCGCTTGCGGTGAGCCAGCCTGCGTGTCTGCCCATAGCCTCGATGACGCACACCATAGGCGTGTCGTACACTTTTGCGTCGAGGTTGACTTCCATAATCGTCGTTGCGATATATTTTGCCGCGCTTGCGTATCCGGGGCAATGGTCGGTGCCGAAGAGGTCGTTATCGATGGTTTTCGGCACGCCGATGACGTTGCACTCGTAGCCTACCGATTGCAAATACTTGCTGATTTTGTTGCAAGTGTCCATACTGTCGTTGCCGCCGTTGTAGAAGAAATAGCGCACGTCGTACTTTTTGAACACTTCGAGAATACGCTTATAGTCTGTGTCGTCAACCGAAGCGTCTTTGAGTTTATAACGCACCGAACCCAGAGCGGACGAGGGCGTATATTTGAGAAGTTCGAGTTCTTTTTCGTCCTCTTTTGACATATCGAAGAATTTCTCGTTGAGAAGACCGACGATACCGTGTTCGAGGCCGTAGACCGCCGTGATGTTTTCTTGCTTCAAAGCCTCGATAAAAACGCCTGCCGCACTGCTGTTGATGACAGAAGTCGGGCCGCCGCTTTGACCGAACATACAAGCACCTTTCAAGTTTTTCATAGTTTCTCCTTATTCCGCGCAAGGCGGATTTGGTATTTATATCTTTTTATTTTTTTCGTATTGAATTTGTTTTTATCTAGATATGATTTGTGCGATTTCGTAGAGTCTTTCGTCAAAACCTTTCTTGCACGCAAGCGCTTCTAGAACGGTCGTATCGAAGATTTCGCCGCCTTTTATGCCGATAACTCTGCCGCTTTGACCGCACTCGATAAGTTCCACCGCTCTGCACGCCATTTTCGCCGCGAGAACTCTGTCCTCGACCGTCGGATTTCCGCCTCTTTGCATCCACTTAAGAGCCATATGATTGACTCTTCTTCCCGTTGCGTCGCTTATCTTTTGGGTGAGTTCGTCGGTAAGTTCGGTCTTGCCTTCCGCAAGCACGATGATTGACGAGGATTTGCCTCTGTCAAAGCCGTCTTTGATGGTCTTCGCAACCTCGTCAACGTCCGTGGGAACTTCGGGAACGATGACGTATTCCGCGCCGCCCGCAACCGCGCTGTTGAGAGCGATATTTCCGCACTCTCTGCCCATAACTTCCAAAATCATGATTCTGTCGTGAGAAGTGATGGTATCGCGGAGTTTGAGAATCGCGTCCACGACCGTATTGCACGCCGTATCGAATCCAATCGTCGAATCGGTATATCCCATATCGTTGTCAATCGTGCCGGGGATACCGATGACGTTGAGAGGAGTCTGCTCGTGCATAGCCTCAACGCCTCTGAAAGAGCCGTCGCCGCCGATAACGATGAGGTTTTCGATGCCCTTGTCAAGAAGGTTTTTCACTGCGTTTTTCATAACCTCGGGGTCTGTGAATTCAGGGCATCTCGACGAGCGAAGAATCGTACCGCCCGCATGCACGCAGTTTGACACGCTCGAGTATTCCATCTTGAAAATCTCGTCGTTCACGAGGCCTTTGTAGCCGTGCTTAACGCCGTACACTTCAAATCCGTGATTGAGTCCGTATCTTACGCAAGCACGCAAGCAAGCGTTCATACCGCTGGCGTCGCCGCCGCTGGTAAGCACTGCAAATTTTTTAGGTTGAGAATTGTTTTTTGCCATAAGATTACCTCTTTGCAATAAAATTTTTATTCGGGGGTGTGGGGCAAAGCCCCACCCACAATTATTAATTATTAATTACTTCTACGCTCAACGTACTTCACCCTGCTCGCTCCGAGCACGTCCTCCAGGCGCGAGAGCAAATCGGGGCAAATCTCCACTTTTTGCGAGAATTCCATAAGTTTAGACACGCCGTTTTGCTTGATTTGCGCTTGGCAAGGAGTATTTCCGGGGTGCATAGCAAGCACGTCGGACACCATATCCTTTTCCACGTTGTTGAACACGAGCACGTAAAGTATGCCGTTGCTCTTTTTCTGCATAGGTTCTGCTTTTGCCGATTCCGCCTTTGCGTTTTGCCAAAGTTCGAGTTTTTCGATAGAGATTTTGGGTTCGCTCTCGTCTCTCAAATCGATTTTGCCGTACACTTTGAGCGGAGCGTCGGCAAGGAGCAATTCGCCGTACTTTTCATACGCGCGCGGATACATGGAGAAAGCAATCGAGCCCGACCTGTCCTCCACTCTTCCGACTGCGAATTTTTGCTGTTTCGAGGTGACTTTCTTCTCTGCCGACGACACGATACATCCAAACTTAACCTGCTTATTTTCGAGGTTTTTGTCCACCGCCATATTCACGTTGCCGTCCTCGTCCGCCTCTTCGACGTAGAGCATACTCGTGTCGAAATCAAACTCGTGTCTGTCGTCGCGGTAGTCGTCGAGCGGGTGTCCGGAAAGGTACATGCCAAGCACTTCTTTTTCGTATTTGAGGATATCCGCTTTGGGATACTCTTCCGTTTCGTTATATTTGATTTCCTCGTCCTCGATGAGTTCGTCAAACAAGGACAATTGTCCCGAAAGTTTATTCTTTTTGTCGGCAAGCACGGTGTCCATAATGCGCTCGTAAGACGCCATAAGCGTTGCTCTCGTTTTTCCGAAGCAATCGAGTGCGCCGCCCTTGATAAGGCTTTCGATCATACGCTTGTTGACCTGTCCCGCACAGCGATCGAGGAAGTCGCGAATATCCTTGAACGGCCCGTTCTGCGCTCTTTCGCTGAGCACGAATTCCATAGCCTGCTCGCCCACGTTCTTTATACCCATAAGACCGTAACGCACGTTTTCGCCCTCAATCGAGAAGTTCTTTTGCGAGCGGTTGATATCGGGAGAAAGGGTTTTTACGCCCGTTCTACGCAGATAGTTCATATAGTGCTTGACTTCGTCGGCGTTGGTGATACGGTTATTGACGACAGCCACGATAAAGTGCGTCGGATAGTAGCACTTCAGATACGCCGTCTGATAGGTAAGGAACGTGTATGCGGCGGCGTGCGATTTGTTGAATGCGTAACTTGCAAACTTCAATATCTGATCGAAGAGGTGATTTGCAATCTCCTCGCTCACGCCGTTGGCAACTGCGCCGGGAACGTACTTGCCCGTCTTATCTCCGTCGAGTTTGCCTCCGTGCAGGAATATATCTCGTTGCTGTTCGAGAACGGAGAGTTTCTTTTTTGCGATAGCACGACGCATGATATCCGCGCCGCCGAAACTGAATCCCGCGATCTTTTGCGCGATTTGCATAACCTGCTCCTGATACACGATACAGCCGTAGGTGTTTTCGAGTATCTCTTTGAGGAGCGGATGCGCGTATTGCACGTTTTCGGGGTGGCGTTTGCCCTCCAAGAACAAGTCGATAAACTGCATCGGGCCGGGGCGGTACATGGAGATACCTGCCACGACGTCCTCGAGGTTGTCGGGCTGAAGTTGCGCCATAAACTTTTTCATGCCGCCGCTTTCAAGTTGGAACACCGCCTCGCAGTCACCCGACGCAATGAGTTCATACACTTTGTGGTCTTCGTAGCCGAGTTTGTGGAAGTCGAGATCCACGCCCTTATCAGCCTTGATGAGTTTGAGCGCCTCGTCGATATCGGTGAGCGTTTTGAGTCCCAAAAAGTCCATTTTGAGAAGTCCGAGTTCCTCAACGATAACTTTGTCGAATTGAGTGGTGACGATATCGCCGTTTCTCGAGAGCGCGCAGTGTTCGACGATGGGGTCTGCGCAGATAACCACGCCTGCCGCGTGCATCGAGGTCTGACGCGGCATACCCTCGAGTTTCATAGCGACGTCGATGACGTTTCTTGCCGTCGGGTTGTTATCGTATATCTTTTTGAAGTCCTCGCTATAGAACTCACTGCCCTCGGTCAACACTTGCGGAAGCAAGGGTTTGCCCATTGCGGGGATTTCCTTAACCCAATTTGCCGCTTCGTTGTACGGCACGTCAAGCACGCGCGCAACGTCCTTTACGACAGCCTTTGCCGTCATCGTGGAATACGCGATAATCTGCGAAACGTTGTCTTTACCGTACTTTTTGATGCAATAATCTATGATTTCCTGTCGTCTTACGAAGCAGAAGTCCACGTCGAAGTCGGGCATAGAAACGCGCTCTTCGCTCAGGAATCTTTCAAAAAGGAGTTGATATTTGAGAGGGTCGATGTCGGTGATGCCGATGCCGTACGCAACGATAGAACCGCAACCGCTTCCGCGTCCCGGGCCGACGGGGATTCCCATTTGCTGCGCGGCGTGAACGTAGTCCCACACGATGAGGAAGTAGCCGTCAAAGCCGCACTTGTGAATGACTCCGAGTTCGTATTCGAGTCGTTTTTGAATGGTATCGTCGATATATCCGTACTTGCGTTTTACGCCCTCGTAGGCAAGATCGCGAAGGTATTGCGCCTCGTCGCGATCACCCATTTCCTCGTTCGTATATTTAGGGATGATGGATGCGTGTTTTGTGACGAAATAGTCGCCGTCCACTTTATCTGCAATCTCTCTCGTAGATGCGATTGCCTCGGGACACCAACTGAACAATTCCGCCATCTCGTCGCCCGATTTGAGATAGAACTCGTCTGTCTCGAAGCGCGCGGCGTTTATCTCGCTCTTCTTACAGCCGAGCGTAATGCACATCATCGTGTCTTGTATGTCCGCGTCCCCTTTTTCGATATAGTGTACGTCGTTTGTGGCAACCACTTTCACGCCGATTTCACGCGCGATTTGGCAGAGCGGATTCATAACCACCTTATCTTCCGCAAGATGATGGTCTTGAAGTTCGATATAAAAATCACCGGGGGCGAACATATCTCTCATCTCGATCGCCGCGGCTTTTGCCTCTTCGTACTTACCTTCCAAAAGAAGATGCGGCACTTTGCCCGCAAGGCACGCCGACAAACATATAAGCCCTTCGCTGTGCTCTTTGACGTGCTTAAGGTCGATACGAGGTTTCATATAAAAACCGTCCACGAAGGCCATTGACGAGAGTTTCATCAGGTTTTTATATCCCGTCATATTTTTGGCAAGCAAAACGAGGTGATAGCGTTGTTTGAGGACGTCTGCCGTCTTTTGATACATATCGTCCGCAACGTAAAACTCTTGACCGATAATAGGCTTGATACCGTCGGCGCGAAGCACGGACACGAACGTATGCGCGCCGTACATATTGCCGTGATCGGTGATAGCCACTGCGTCCATACCCCTTGCCTTAAGAGCGTCGC
>URNP01000029.1 GCA_900549225.1 uncultured Eubacteriales bacterium
TGTACTGTCCGTCAAGCTCGGCGCTCGCTACGGTCGTCGCCTTGCGACTCCGAATATCACATGTTACCATTTATTATGAACTTTCTCTGCGAAACCGAGTTCGTTATCCAACTCTATAACCGTGCCGTCGTCGAGAACGCACTTGCCGGAGATATAACCGAACACTTGGTGAGGGATCATGCACATAACTTTGAGATCGAAGGGTTCGTAGCGATCGATGAGAGGATGGAAAGTGCAGTCGAGACGACCGTCGTCTGAAACGAATTTCCAGTCTTCCATATAGCGAGGCTCGCCCTCTTTGTCGCCGGGGATGATAAACTCGGTGCGACCGATTTTGTGCGATTTACCGTTATAGAAGAACATATCCTCGCTTGCGGCAGTGGTATCGCCGAATCCGTATCCGATATTCCAACCGAACGTCGAGCCGTCTTTGAGGCGAGTTTGCAAACTTCCCCAATACCAAGTATTGTCATACGTCCACACGCCGCGCCCCCAATCGAGAGTCGCGAGGCTGTCCGCGCCGTCGAATTTACACTCTTTATCGCCGAGGAAGAAACTTCCCTCCGCTCTCATACAATTGATTTTTTGGTTGAAATAGAAATGACCTTTTTTGTTGAACGGCGTAGCGATAACCATACTTTCTTCGGGAACGTCGGAGATGACGATATCCCACTTGACGTCCGTGCCGAACTTATCGGCGTTGGGGTACACGCCCGTAAGGTGACGTTTTTCGCCGTCGTTTTCAAACTTCATTTCGACCTTGCCGATTTTGAAGGAGCAATCACCCTTTTCGCTCGTACGAGGCATATTGAACTTGCCCATCGGGAAGAGGCAGATTGCAGAGTTGGTAAATTGGGCGGGGGTCACGAAGTCCATAACCGTAAGGCTCAACGCGCCGACGAAGCCCATATCGCTGATAGTGAGGCAAAGCGCGAACTCTTTGTTGGATATATAGTAATAATCCCACTCTTTAAGGCGAGTTTTCTTTGCGGTGATATTTTCGCGATTGTAGTTATAAAGCATCTTTTTGGCAAAGCCGGGTTCGGCGATATTGCCCTCTTGATTCAAAAGATCGGTAGTTTTTGTGATTTCGTGCTGCATAATTTACTCCCGTAAATAATTTTATAAAAGTATTTTAGCATATTTATTGCGCGAATACAATACGCAAAAGCGCAAAACCGCACGAAAATCAATCGATTTCTCTCACGTACGGCGCAGAGCGCATATTTTTCGGCACGGTGATTTGAGGGTTATATCTTTTAAGCACGGCGTAAGTGAGGAGCGAGCCGACGATACACCATCCCGTATCGGTAGGCAAAAACACAGCGCACCCCACGAGCCACGCCTTTTGAGCGGACATAGCCGTACCGACGTAAAAGTTGAGCATAAGGTACATATACGTCACGCCCACGGTATACACGATCGCCAACGAGCAGAGCGCGCCGAGCAGCAATCTCCACGTTTTAAGCTCGGCGTCATTTTTTATTCCTCTTGCCACGAAGCCTCCGACGGGCGCGGCGATCAAAAATCCGAGGATATACCCGAACGTCGGTTGCAACACGTACGCAAAACCGCCGCCTGCCGAAAACACGGGAATGCCTATAAGCCCCATAACGATATAAATAGCAACGCATATAAAGGAGTCGAGTCCGCCGAGCATAAGCGATGCAAACGTGCAAAACGCAAATTGCATAGACACCGGCACGATGCCGATAGGAAATTTCACGAACGCGCCCACGATAATCAGCGCAACGAAAATCGCGATTCGCACGAGCCTCAGCGTTCTGCTCACGGCTTTTGACGAGGATTTAGATACGGATTTTTGAGAATTCACCATCTTGCGCTCACCTCTCCGCCGTCAAGACGTTCGATGCCGCCGCCACTGTACTCAACGACCAGCCTGCACTCGCCGTCTATATCTTTGACGATAGCGTTTTCGTCGTTTTTACCCACTCTGCACACTACGATGTTTTTGCCGACAAGCATAGACGATTCCTTATACTCTTTTGCGATTGCCGCCTTGTCGAAATTTTCAAGATAAGCGCAAATATTGTCGATAGTCTTTGCAATCAAACGGTTAGCAACGTCGCAAACGCCCTCCCCGACCGCGCAAACCTTATCTTTTATGCTCTCTTCAAATCCGCCCTTGGGCTCGACGAGGTTGATTCCGATTCCGATGACGATTCTGTCGATAACCGACGATTTCTCGCTTGCCACCGCCTCGCAGAGAATCCCCGCGCATTTTTTGTCTTCGACGTACACGTCGTTCACCCACTTGATTTTTGCGTCTTTTTCGCATATCTCGCGGATAGCGTTCGCAGTCGCAAGAGCACAAATAGGCGTGATAAAGGGGATTTGGTTTTCTTTAGGTGCAACGACTGCACTAAAATATGCGCCGCAATCTTTTGGCGAGAAAAATCTGCGCTCGAATCTTCCTCTTCCGCCCGTCTGCTCTCTTGCGACGATAACGAACTTGGATTTTCCCGATTCCTTGATTCTCTCTTTTGCGGTGAGATTTGAAGATTTCAGCGTAGAAAAAACCTCGACGTCAAACGGCGAAGTCATATATTTTTTTATTCCCTTTTTCGTTGCCACGCTTTTCATCAACCGAATTGTAACACGACTTTCGCGCCGAGCGGTCGATTTTTAACAATAAATTTTTCTTAAAACGCAAAAACGAACACCATAGAGCAGATTATGCCCACGAGCATACTGACGGCAGGCACTCTGCCTTCTTCCATAAGAATAGATTGAGGCAAGATTTCGCAGAACGTCACGTATAGCATCGCGCCGCCGGCAAGCCCCATACAGATGCCGCTTGCAAGTTTGCTGATACCTCCCACGGCAAGACCGATCACTGCACCGAGCACCGTAGCCGCACCCGCCAACGCAGTGAGCAAAACGGTTTTCCAACCTTTCACGCCGCCGCTTGCGAGCGGAGCGGAAATAGCCATACCCTCGGGAATATTATGCACCGCAATGATTATAGCGATCAAAACTCCTGTTTGGGTATCGCTTGCGCCGGTTGCGCCGATAGCCATACCTTCGGGCAGATTATGCAGCGCGATTGCCAAAAGCATGATAACGCCTGCTTTCAGCAAGGATTTTTTATTGACCTCTTGGGTTTTGACGGTGCACTCACCTTCGGCGATAATAGCGTCGTTTGCCTCGATAACTTTCGTTTCGTGGTGCAATTCCTCGATGCTTCTATGTGTTTCGCGCATATTTTCTATGACGTCAAGCAGTTTATTCAGCCCGAAAATGACGAGCATACCGACCACGAGCGCAGAAACTGCAATGAGGATACCAGACTGTTCGATTGAATTTTCGATTTTTGAATAAGAAATCGCTTCCGGGAGCATCTCAAAAGTGACGACGCCAACCATGACGCCGCCTGCAAAACTAAGGACTCTACCCATAATTTTGTTGCCCCTATTTTTGAGCAACACGCCAATAACGCCGCCGAGTCCCGTGCCGACGATGCCGGCAACCAACGACAAAACCAAAATTAAAGTATTCATTTTATTCTCTCTCTGCGCATCAGTATACACTATACAAAAAACATTTGCCAACTATTACGGACACAAAATCGGGAAAATTCGACTCGTTTTTTTTCAGTTACGCATAATATAGGTATGAGAAAAGAAAAGGTCAATCGCGCGTTGGCATATATCGTGCTGTTTTTCGCGCTTACAGCGTCAATAACGTACGGAGGATTTTCAATGTCCCAAAAGGTATTTGCCGTAGACGAGGAGAGCGAGGCGTATCGCCTCGTAGCGCATTTTTCCACCTATTACGGTGACAGCAAGCAAAACAGAAAGGACAATATCGCGCTTGCGGCGCGCAAAATCGACGGACTCGTGCTTTATCCCGAAGACGAGTTTTCCTTCAACGACCTCGTGGGACGGCGCACCGTGGAAAACGGCTTCAAAACGGCGTACGTGATTCAGGACGGCGATTTCATCGAAGGCGTAGGCGGCGGCGTGTGTCAGGTATCCAGCACACTCTACAACTGCGCGTTGCTTGCAAATCTCGCAATAACTTGCGTCAGAGCGCATTCGCTGCCCGTAAGTTACGTTGCCCCGTCCTTTGACGCAATGGTATCGAGCGCAAGCGATTTACGCTTCGTCAACACGCTTTCCTCTCCGATAACGATTCGTATGAGCACCAACGGCAAGTACGTCCGTGCCGAAATCTACGGCGTGGACAAATTCGAGATAAAGCGCCGCTCGATGACGGTCTGCACGATACCTTTCGAGGTCGAATACCGTGACGACGACACGCTCGAAGTCGGCAAAGAAAGCGTGGACACCTACGGCAAAGAGGGCTTGAAATCCCAAGGCTATCTCGACTATTACAAAGACGGCAAACTCGAAAAATCCGTACTCATACGCACCGACAGTTATTCGCCGCAAAAACGCATAATTTTGCGAGGAAGCAAAATGTCACCGTTGACAGACGAGCAATAGAGGCGGTATAATTTACCTATCAATCAAGGAGCGACGATTATGGATTACAATCAGACTTATTCGCAATGGCTTCAAAGCGACGAACTCACCAAGGAAGAAAAAGCCCGTCTTACGTCTCTTTCTGAGGACGAGAAAAAGGAAATGTTTTTCTGCCCCTTGCAGTTCGGCACGGCAGGTATGCGCGGAGTGCTGGATTTAGGCACGAATCGTATGAACGTGTTCACCGTCAAACGCGCCACTCAAGGGCTTGCCCGCTACATAAAGACGCTTGGCAAAGAAGCGATGAATCGCGGCGTGGTCATCTCCTACGACACCCGCAGATATTCGAGCGAGTTTGCAATCAGGGTTGCAAAGGTGCTTGCCCATAGCGGCATAAACGCGTATCTTTTCAACGCCGTACACCCCGTGCCTATGTGCTCTTTCGCAATACGTCATCTCGGCGCGATCGCAGGCGTCATGATCACCGCCTCACACAATCCCAAAATTTACAACGGATACAAAGTCTACGGCGAGGACGGAGCGCAGATGTCTCCCGAATCGACGGATAAAGTGGTCGAATTTATCGACAAAACCCCGTATTTCGGCATAAAAGAAGCGCAAGTCGATCTCACTGCGGACAATATCAAAGGGCTTGACAACGTCAAAGTTCATCCACATATCACCGTCATCGGCGACAGCGTGGACAACGCCTATTTCGACACGATAAGCAAACTTTCTCTCTCTCCGGAAGCGGTTGAAAAGTTCGGCAAAAACGTCAAAATCGTCTACACTCCCGTCCACGGCAGCGGCTACGTTCCCGTCACGAGAATCCTCTCGAGAATGGGCATCACCGTCAACGTCGTCAAAGAGCAAGCGTGGCCCGACACGGAGTTTTCCACCGTCCGCGTGCCCAATCCCGAAGAGGCGGACACGTTGCGCCTGGGAGTCGAACTTGCCGACAAAATCGGCAGCGACGTAGTCATCGGCACAGACCCCGATGCAGACAGAATGGGCATTGCAATCCGCAACGACGATGGCAAATTCGTCCTTCTCAACGGCAATCAAATCGGCGTGCTTCTTGCAAATTACATATTCCTTCGCAAAAAGGAAACCTCCACGATGCCCTCAAACGGCGCTCTCGTCAAAACCATCGTCACCACCGAACTTGCGCGCGCCCTTGCAACGAGTTACGGCGTTACGACCTTCGACGTGCTCACGGGCTTCAAATTCATTGGTGAAAAAATCAAGGAATGGGAGCAAAGCGGCGAGTACACTTATCTCTTCGGTTTCGAGGAGAGTTACGGCTCGCTCGTAGGCACACACGCAAGAGATAAAGACGCAGTCGTCGCAAGCATGATGTTTGCCGAAATGGTATGCTATTTCGACTCCGTAGGCAAGCGCGTCTACGACGTGTTGCAAGGCATTTACAATCAATTCGGCTACTACGTCGAAAAAGCACGCTCCATCGCTTTCGGCGGACTTGACGGAATGCAAAAAATGGCGGATATCATGACTCAAATCCGTTCCTCGTCCTTCACCGAAATCGCAGGCACGAAAGTGCTTGCTCAAAGCGACCTCGTAACGCGCAAAAAGACTTATGCCGACGGCAAGATTGAAGATATCGAACTGCCCAAGACCAACGCTTTCAAACTTCACCTTGAAAACGGCGATTGGATTTGCGTCCGTCCAAGCGGCACCGAACCCAAACTCAAATTCTACGTCGCAACGAGCACCCCGACCGAATCCGCCTCTGAGAAGAAAGCAGAATCTTATCTTGCCTATATGGAAAATTTGGTCAGGTGATTGACCCGAAAAACCATACGAAAACCGTCGACGCCTCAACGAGCACCCCGACCGAATCCGTCTTTGAGAAGAAAGCAGAATCTTATCTTACCTATATGGAAAATTTGGTCAAGTGACTGACTCGAAAAACCATACGAAAACCGTCGACGCCTCAACGAAGCGCACTCTTTCATCGGTCAAAAATTAGTTTGCAAAATCTCAATAAAAAAACCGTCGTTTTCCGACGGTTTTTTTGCGGTTTTTTGCGTGTTTTTTGCATTTTTCAGTGCGGATTTTTGATATAAATATCGGATTTTTGATATGGATTTTTCTCGTTTTCCACGTCTTTCACCACCTCTTCGGCAATTCCCGACAAGTCGATTTCAACGAATTATTCTGGTTTTCGAGTCAATATTCTTTTGTTTCAACACCTTTTTCAAGGCGTTTTGGCAAGCCTTTGTCGGTCAATCAGCACCCTATCCACTGATATTTGCCAAGGTCAACGTAGCCGTTTTCGTCCACTTCAACGCCGTCCGCACGGAGCAGATTTGCTTGCACGTCCGCTCCTCCGAAGGCAAATGCAGGGGCGCATTTTCCAAAGCGATTTACCACTCTAAAGCACGGGATATGTTCGGGATCGGGGTTAAAATGCAGCGCATATCCCACCGCTCTCGAAGCGCGCGGCGAGCCGCAAAGCGCGGCTATTTGCCCATAGGTCGCCACCTTTCCGCTTGGTATTTTCTTGACCTGTCGATATACGACATCATAAAAACTCATAGTGCTTATATTGACAAAAACGGCGGTTTTTATTCGCATTGCGCCGATATAAACTGCCGTTTGTGTGTTTTATTGTTGTATTATGCCACGCTCTATAAGAAACTGTTCAAGCACTTCGGCGGCGTCTCCGCACATCTTTGCGCAAGGGCGCGTGCGATAGTATTCGGGAGTGCGAGCGTCGGGAGTCGGATTGGTGGTGGCTCTTGCACCGAGAATTTCACGACAGACGATAGAGCCGTTTATCTGTTTAAACCGTCTTGCAAGCTCTTGTATTCTGGCATAATGTTGCGCCTTTTTCGCTTGCGCGTCGGGCAAATCCGGATAGGAATAACCTTCGAGCAAGCCTTCCACGATAAACATGCCGCTCACCGCTCCGCACACTTCTCTGAGCCTTCCCATGCCGCCGCCAAAGGACGAGCAAAGCATAAGAACCCGTTTGCCTTCAAAGCCCGTGACATCCGAAAAGGCGAGCACCACCGCTTGCGCGCAGCTGTATCCGTCAATAAAATTCTTTTCTGCAATTTCGCGTCTTGTCATATCAGTTTTCGATTGCGTCAAGCGCAGGTTTGAGATATTTCTCGGCATCGATTTTTTCCACTTCGCCCGCGTCCACGGCTTGCGCGATTGCTCTGTCCATAGGCAACTTGCCAAGCACTGCAAGGTCGAAATCTTTTGCGATCTTGTCCACGTTGCCGCTGCCGAAGATGTCAATCTTCTTGCCGCAATCGGGGCATTCGATATAGCTCATGTTTTCAACAACGCCGTAGATGTGGATGTTCATTTTGTTTGCCATCTTCACTGCTTTCTCGACGATCATCGACACGAGGTCTTGCGGAGACGTGACGATGATTATTCCGTCAAGCTTGATAGATTGAAACACCGTGAGCGGCACGTCTCCCGTTCCCGGAGGCATGTCCACAAACATAAAGTCCACGTCGTCCCACACAACGTCCGTCCAGAACTGTTTCACCATGCCGGCAATGACCGGGCCGCGCCATATCACGGGATCGTTTTCGCTCTCGAGAAGAAGGTTGGACGACACCACTTTGATGCCGAACGCGCTTTGACGGGGATAAATTCCGTTTGCATCCGCTTCGATACCGCCGCTTATGCCAAAGGCTCTGGGAATGGACGGGCCTGTGATGTCCGCGTCCAAAATGGCAACCGATTTGCCTTGTTTTGCTTTGCCCACGGCAAGCAGTGACGTGACGAGAGATTTTCCGACGCCGCCCTTTCCGCTAACGATGCCTATAACTTTTTTGACGTTGGAAAGCGGATTTTGCTTTTCAAACGTTATTCTTGAACCGCAGTCCTTCGAGCAAGAACCGCAATCGTGAGTGCAATCGCTCATATATATAACTCCTTATGCAACGTCACCGCACATGTAATGCAACTCTGTTGCGAAATCTTTTTCTGCATTGATGATACCACTTCCTCGCCGTTATTAAAAGTCTTTTGCGAAACTTTGATGCGAAAATCATTTTCGTAAAGTTTTGCTCTTTTCTAGGAATAAAAGAATCGCATATTCGCAATAATTCTAAAAAACAAAAAAAAGGAGAAGCATATGAAACTTCAAGACAGCAAAACCTATCAGAACCTTGCAAGAGCATACGTCGGCGAAACGCAATCGTACGTCAGATATCAGTTTATCGAGTACGGCGCACGCAATCAAGGCTACAACGCCCTCGCGGAAGTCGTGGACAAAATCGTGTACAACGAATTTAATCACGCAAGACTTCTTTACACGCTAATTCAACAAGCAAGCAAAAACCAAATCGACAATATCGAAATCAACGCAGGCTACCCCTTCAAAGAAAAATGGGATCTGACGGAAAACTTCGCGCTTGCCGCAGAAGATCACGAGACCGAAATCAAACTTTACAAATCCTTTGAAAAAACCGCGCGTTCGGAAGGATTCGAGGACATTGCAAACACTTTCAAAATGCTTGCGGACGTTGAAAAACAGCACAAAAAAACCTTTGAGGATTTGCACAAGCAACTCAAAGACGGCACTCTGTACAAAAAAGAAAAAGCGGTGACTTGGCGTTGCTCAGGTTGCGGATATGAATCCACCTCGAAAGAGGCTTGGGACGAATGCCCTCTTTGCAAAGCAAAACAAGGCGTTGTCAATGTAAAAACGGCACAAAGCCGATAATAACTGCGCCGTCCTCGTTCGTTTCACAACGACGAACACACAGTTCAATAGTTTTGAAACGAACCGGGCAAATATCAGTCCGATTACAGCGAGTACGAAACGGGGAAAATCGAACTCGGCTATGAAAAAATCGTCTATCTTTGCAAGCGCTTGGATATCACTCCAAACGATTTGTTTGAGATAAAATAACCATTTTCAATATAGTTTTTGGGGATGAAGAACGTATCGCTTTTATTGTGTGAAGCATAAAACTGCGATATTTGAGCGTCAGACAAGGAAGCGCACCTCGAACGACAATCCTAACGTACTGAGACGTACGTGAATTGACGGACGAGGTGCGCTGACGAAGTTATTCGCTTGCCATAGCCTTTTGTAAAACCGCATAAAATCGATGCATAACGCGAAAGAGGTACTCGAACGGCAGCCCTAATTTACTAATCGTAAATGAGTTGTCGGACGAGTGCCTCTGACAAAGTTAGGCGCGATTTTATGCGGTTTTATTTATAGCCGCGAAGGGAAACAACCCCCACTTTCTCGGCAAAATAAGTCTTGTAACTTTCCGCAGTGGCTTTGTCGACGGGGGTGTAGCCGTGGGCGATGCAACCGTCGTTGTCGTTGTATTTTTGCATGAAATAACGAGGTGCGCCCGAGATGAGATAGGCAATTTTTTGCATATCTTCGGCGGTGTGGAACTCTTTGATTATGGTGGTGCGAAATTCGTAATCTACGCCGCTGTCCTTGAGCAACTGCATGCTTTTGAGGATTTTGCCCATATCGACGCTCTCAACGCCGACGGTGAGAGCATACTTTTCGGGGCTGTTTTTGACGTCCATTGCGACGAAATCGACGAGTTTTTTGTTTAACACTTCTTCGAGGACGTCGGGGCGAAGTCCGTTGGTGTCGAGTTTTGTGGCGTAGCCCATACCTCTGACTTTCGTCAAGAAATCGCACAAGTCGGGTTGAAGAGTCGGTTCCCCGCCCGTCACGCAGACTGCATCGACGAGCCCTTTGCGCTTTTGGAGATAGTCGAAAACCTCCGCCTCGTCTATACGTTGCGAATTGAGGTTGCCCACCACGAGCGGCGCATTGTGGCAGAACGGACAGCGGAAATTGCAACCGCCCGTAAAGACGGTGCAAGCGATTTTGCCGTCGAAATCCACCATTGAAAATTTTTCGTATCCACAGATTACCATGATTATATTTTAGCACGCATCGTACGGTTTGGGCAATGGTTTGAACACACTTTACAACGCAATACGTCGGTGATATAATTTTTTTGCGATTATGGAAAAGAGAAGCAGAAAGCAGTACCTCATAGAACTTTTGAAGTTGTTTGGCATGTTTTTCAAAATAGGTCTGTTTTCCTTTGGCGGAGGATACGCGATGCTCTCGCTCATAGAAGCGGAAGTCGTGAAAAAACAAAAGTGGATAACGCACGGCGAACTTGCCGACGTGTTTGCAATCGCAGAAAGCACGCCCGGGCCGATTGCGATAAACACGGCAACTTACATAGGTGTGAAACGGTGCGGCGTACTCGGCGGCATAGTTGCGACTCTCGGCGTGGTTATACCCTCTCTCATCGTCATCGTCGGGATAAGTTATATCATCGAACTCGTCAAAGACAACGTGTGGGCGGGCTACTTTTTCAGAAGTATCAGAGTCGGCGTTCTTGTGCTTATCGCAAAAGCAGTGTTTACGTTTTTCAAAGATATTCGCAAAAACGTATTGTCGTATCTTGTGATGACGGCGTCGTTTTTGCTCGTGTTGCTCACGGACGTAAGAGTGATTTATATCATTCTTTCAAGCATGATCGTCGCAATCGTGGCGCTTGGTTTAAGACAGGTTTACGACAAGAAAATACTGCACGCCGTCGGCACACCCGAATACTACAACGAGCGCATAGGCCGCACTCTCGAAAAAGACGAATATATACGGGAAACGGACTTTACGTTGCCAAAATGCGACGATAAAGCCATCGTTTGCGCAATTGACGGTTCAAACTCGTCGTTTGCGAAAACGTCCGAGATAAGTGAGGAGGGCAAGAGAAAATGATATATCTGCAACTCTTCTGGACGTTTTTCAAAATAGGTCTTTTCACGATCGGAGGCGGTCAGGCTATGATTCCGATGATAAGTCAGGAAGTCGTGGAAAAAGGCTGGCTTACAATCGAAGAAGTGCAATCTTTCATTGCGATTTCCGAGAGCACGCCCGGGCCGTTTGCCGTCAATATTGCAACTTACACGGGCGTGTCGGTGCTGCAATCGGCAGGCGTTGGCGAAAGCATACTCGGCGCGATTTGCGCGACTTTCGGAGTGGTTCTTCCCTCATTGGTTATCATCACGCTGATTGCCATGGCGTTTTCAAACTTCATAAAAAAACCTGCGGTGCAAGGTGTTTTCTCGTACGTACGTTCGACGGTGACGGGATTGCTACTGGCGGTTTTAGTCGGATTCGTACTCTCAACCCTATTCGGAATTTCAAGCGTGCTTTCGCACGAACCTATTCAATTTGACGTTATCGGAACTTGCCTTTTCGTGTTTTTGCTCGGCATATCGCTTGTCAAAATCAAAGGCAAAACGTTGCAACCTATCGTGATCATTCTCATTTCCGCAGTCGTGGGAACGCTTTGCTACGGATTTATAAGGTTGTAACTCCTAAAAAGCAACCGTGTATTTTACAAAAAATTTGCACATTTGCCTCATATTGAGTATTTACAATACGACATTTTTACACTATAATATACTTATCTATATTATCGTGCGCATGCGTACGCGTATTTTATGGATATTCTCGAATAGGAGTCAATTATGAGTAAAAAGGAAAAGCCGGCACCAGTGCTCGACGAGAAAGGCAGACCGCCTCTCAAACTCGACTATCCGCAGACCTTTAAGGTCGGTTTCGCATTCGCGATTATTATGCTGTTTTGGACAGCGTACGACTTCGTCGTTCCCCTCCTTATCGACAACGCTTACGGCTTGCCGAGTTGGGCGCGTGGACTCATTATGGGTCTTGACAACCTCTTGTCGCTGTTTATGTTGCCGCTCTTTGGCAAACTCTCCGACAACGCTCACGGCAAACTCGTCAAAAAATGGGGGCGCCGTACTCCGTTTATCGTGATCGGTACGGTGGCTTCCGTTGCGCTTATGGTTTTTGTGCCACTCGTCACGATCAATCAACAAGAACAATCCAACGATTACATCAAAACCGAAGTCGAAATGCGCCTTGACGACGACGCATATATGGAAGATTTGCTTGGAGATTGGTTCGACTACGCAGTCAGCGTAAAAGAAAATCCGCAAGCCAAACAACTTTATAAATCCGTCAGCGCAAACGACTTGTGCGACCTCGACTATCTTGCGATGAACGGTCATAACTACAAAACCGACAGAGCAAAAACGAGAGAATTCTTCACTTCGATACGCTATTACGGCAAACTCACTTCAAAGAAAGCCGTGCTCAATATGCTGGGCAAAACTACGTATTATTATCCGGACGGAGATACCGAAATCACGGATTTGAATGCGGTTTGCCCCGACACCGACAAAACTTACCAAGAAATGCTTGATAGCAACAAAAATTACAAAACGTACGTTGCTTCGGGTATGAACTCGTACAAATCCTACCTCATCAGACAAGCAAGCATCGACGGCGGCCACGGCAGCGAAAACTACAAGGGCTTCTACGGCGTAAAGAGCCTCGTGGTGTATATGGTCATCCTTCTTTTGGTGCTTATCGCAATGGCAACGTTCCGCTCCCCTGCAGTCGCGCTCATGCCGGACGTCACGCCCAAGCCCCTCCGCTCGCAAGCAAACGCAATCATCAACCTTTGCGGCGGTATCGGCGGCGCAATCGCGTTCTTGATTTACACGGTCGTGCTGTTCGGAACGAATCTTTACAATTACGTCATCATCTTCGGTTCGGTTGCGGCAGGTATGCTCTTGCTTCTTGCCGGATTCCTCGCTCTTGTCAACGAGCGCAAGATGGTTGCAAAATGCCAAGAAATCTGCAAAGAATACGAAATCGACGACTTCGCAGAAGGCGAGAATCCCGAAGCGGAAAAATTTGCAGAAGAACTCATTCACGAAGGCGATGCGGAGTACAACCTCGACAGCAAGCCCGACGGCGAAACGCAAGAAATCGTCAACGAAGCCGCTTCAAAAGAAGAAGTCGCTCCCGAAACTCTCGATTTTGCAAAGCAAGTCGTTGAAAACACCAAGAAAAAATGTCAATCACCCAAAGAATGGTGGGGCGCAAAGAGCGATCTCGAAAAAGGCAGACTCAAATCGTTCATTCTCATCCTCGCATCAATCTTTATGTGGTTTATGGGATACAATGCTGTATCGTCCAACCTTTCCGTCTATACAACCAAGGCACTCAACCTCTCTGCGGGTATCGCTTCGATTATCTCCGGCGTGTCCATGGGCATAAGCGCAATCGCTTTCATCCCCGTTGGGTATATGGCTGCAAAAATTGGAAGAAAAAAATCGATTATCATCGGCTTCGGTATGGCTGTAATTTCATTTATCCTTATCTTCGCCGCCCTGCGTCCTGGATATGGCACCTCGCTCAAAGCAGTGCTGTTTGCACTCTTCTACCTCATCGCAGGCTTCGGTCTTATCATCGCAAACGTCAACACGTTCCCGATGGTCACCGAACTTTCAACGGCGGAAACGGTGGGTCAATACACCGGCTACTACTATATGGCAACTATGTCCGCACAAGCAATCACCCCCGCTATCGGCGGCGCAATTATGGACACAGGCGGAAACAAATTCCTCTTCCTCTACAGCGCAATCTGCATCGTCATCGCAATCGTGCTGATGTTCTTCGTCAAACACGGAGACAGCAAACAACTTGCAAGCGGCAGAAAACTCTCCAAAGAAGAGAAAAAACAAATCAGATTGGATGCGCTCGACGCAGATTAAAAAAGCGATATGCTTACAGAAGGCACGCGGTTGCGTGCCTTCTTTTTATATATCGCTTTTTTAATCTCCCTACCGCGCAGAAAATTTGCGCTATCAGTTCTTGCACGGATAAATACTCATGCCACAGTTTCGCCAAATTATCTGCTTGGTGTTTGCACCTTTGGCGCGTACGTCGCTATGCTTACAGAAGGCACGCCATTTCGTGCCTTCTTCTTATATATCGCTTTTTTAATCTTCCTACCGCGCAGAAAATTTGCGCTATCAGTTCTTGCACGGACAAATACTCATGCCACAGTTTCGCCAAATTGTCTGCTTGGTTTTTGCGCCTTCGGCGCGTACGTCGATATGCTTACAGAAGGCACGCAGTTGCGTGCCTTCTTTTTATATATCGCTTTTTAATCTAATCTCTGAGGAGTGGGGCTTGCCCCACCCGCAATTATTAATTATTCATTGTTAATTGATAATTCCGTTTTTCCGTTTACGATTGCCAAAAGGCGTAAGCCTTGCGATTCGACACGCAACGTGCCGTCTTCGCTTGAGCGCTCGAATATGAGTTTTTTGGAATCGGGGATAAAATGAGTTTCGCCTTGCAACAACGAGGCGTATTTCTCTCTGAATTTTCCGAGTGCACGGTAGTGTTCAAGCAAATCGGAATCCTCTCTTCCCCACGGATACGTTCCGCGATTGAGGGGGTCTTCAAATCCTTGCTTGCCGACTTCGTCGCCGTAGAAAACACATGGTATACCGGGAAGCGTATATTGCAGCGCGCTTGCAAGTTTAAGCCTGCGCTTGGCAAGGTCGTACTGCTCGTTTGAAAGACAAAAATCGGCACGCTCGCGCTTCGATGCAGGCGGTTTTACTCCCGAAAGCAAAGTCAATGCGCGCGATGTGTCGTGACTGCCCACGAGGTTCATAAGCACATCAAGGGACTGCTTGGGATAATGCTCGAGTATGGAGGTGACGTCTGATATAAATGCGTTTTTGTCGCCGCTCAACGCATACGCCAAAATCGCCTCTTTGAATGGATAGTTCATCACCGAATCGAGTTGCTCGCCCATAAAATATGGTCGCCACTCGCTGTATGCAATCTTGATTGACGCGTCTTCCCACACCTCGCCCACAATGAGCATATCCTCGCCCTCGCTCTTGATGCGCGCGCAAAGTTTGTCGGTGAAGTCGATGGGCAGTTCGTCAACGACGTCGAGCCGCCAACCCTTGACGCCGAGTTTGGACCATTTGTCTATGACTCCGTTTTCGCCGAGTATCAAATCGCAAAATCCTTTCGCGCACTTGTTGACGGTGGGCACAACCGTGCTCCCCCACCAGCACGCGTACTCGTCGGGATAATGTGTGAAATAGTACCAGCCATAGTAGGGCGATTGCTTGCTTTGGTATGCGCCGAGGCTGTCGTAAGTGCCGTTTTTATTGAAATATCTGCTGTCAGAACCCGTGTGGTTGAAAACGCCGTCGAGCATAATGCGTATACCCATCTCTTTTGCCTTTTCAATCAGAGCAGCAAACTCATCTTCCGTTGCGAACAAGGGATCGATTTTGAGATAATCGCCCGTGTCGTAGCGGTGGTTGGAGCACGACTCGAAAATCGGAGAAAGATAAATGCAACTCACCCCGAGCGATTTGAGATAATCGAGTTTTGAGATTATGCCGTTTGCGTTGCCTCCGAAGAAGTCGTCCGCGCGATAATCTCTGCCGTCTTCGGCTATGTCGGGGCGTTCGTACCAATCGGAGTGCAACCGTCCTCTCTTTGTGAAAGGTTTGTCGCCGACCTTGCAGAATCTATCTGCAAAAATCTGATAAATGACGCCTTGTTTTGCCCAATTCGGAGTTTTATAGTCGCATTTTGTGACAGTCAACTGCCATTCGGGCAACCAATCGCCTCTTGCAGCCGTCCCGTCAAGGCCTCTCCCGAAGAACGCAAGATCGCCGTCCGAAAACTCGCCCTCGAAACGATATTGCCATATTCCCCACTCGTGCAAAGCAAACGCTCCTTCAAAAAAGTCTTGCCCGTCACTGCTGTGAGAAAACGGAAGTTCGTAACGCAAAGAAGCGCCGCTCACCACTCCGCCCTCGCCGAAGACTTGGCGCAATACGATAAACGCTCGCTTGATTTGAAGCGAACTCGGAACGGGAAACGTGATTTGCGTTGCCTGATTGCATACGCTTGCACCGTAGGGTTTTTTGTGTATAAGTGGTGAATACATAGTCATCTTTTATCTTATAAATCTAAAAAAAGCATCCTTCAACTCTTCAAATGCAACTTCCCCTTTCCTCACGTGTTTGGACTTCGGCGTTTGCGCAATGCAATCCGCCTCG
>URNP01000030.1 GCA_900549225.1 uncultured Eubacteriales bacterium
GTTTGCATTTTCTTATAACTCGACAATATAAATTTGATTTCCAAATACGTCATTGCGCTCGTCGGCATCGCACGACGATTGAGAATACTTCGTGCTCTCATCGTCTTTGCTCGCCGTCATCAGCTCAATACGGATATCTCAAGTTTGCATTTTCTTATAACTCGACAATATAAATTTGATTTCCAAATACGTCATTGTGCTCGTCGGCATCGCAAAAAAATTATATGCTATTTGTACAAAAAACGAATATCCATTTTCCCGTATTATCGGGGGAGCATATTTGCATATGAGAATTCTCGTATTCGTATATGCGCAAATATACATATGTTCGGAAAAATGCGCAAAGGTATTTACGCCGCATATTTGGTGTGTTATAATACTTCATTATAAATATTCTATGATAAGGTGAAAAATGAAAATCAAATCGAATGAATTTTTCAAGCACGACGCAGACGGCGTCGACGTTTTGCTCGCTGACTCCCCGGAAGTTAAGGCGCAAGTGAAGAAACGCAAAAAACGCGTAAAGAACGCAATCGTATGGTCGATTGTAGGCACGCTTTTGTTCGTGCTCGTTCTCAACGTCGTGATTTTGCCGCTCACGGGCAAGTGCGCAAGAGTCGATCACGTCACCGATTACGTCGGCGACAATAAGTATATCGCGTTTCACAGACCCGAAGGACTTATGCTGTCCGCACACCGTGCAGGCGGCATTCTCGAACCCGAAGAAACCATGGCGGCGTTCAAGCAGTGCATGGAAGAGGCGCAAAGAGAGAATTACAAGGTCGATATTCTTGAATTTGACTTGCATCTGACCAAAGACGACGTTCTCGTGCTTATGCACGATCACGAAATCGATCGCACTTCAAACGGATCGGGCAAGATTTGCGATATGACGCTTGCCGAACTCAAAACCTACAACTTCGGCTACAATTTCCAAACGCAAGAGGGCGAGTATAAGTATCGCGACAAGACCGACGATCAACTCAAAGACGTGCGTATCGTGACTTTGCAAGAGGTTTTGGAATACGTCGAAAAGGTTGCGCGACCCGACAAAACGATGAATTACGTCATCGAAATCAAGGACGGCGACGACGTCGGAAGACGTGCTATGAACAAACTTTATCGCATGATGGTTGAGTACGATATCGTTGATCGCACTGCGTTCGGAACATTCCGGGGAGAAATAAGCAAGTACGTTGACGAGTGCAACGCTTTGGGTACTTTTGAGCAAAAAGTCGTGCGTTCTGCGGGCATCACCGAGGTTTTGGACTTCTATTATGCCTTCCTTTACGGCAATACAAATGCAAAATTCAATTTCAAAGTGTTGCAGATCCCGATGGGGTTCAACGGATTCTTCGATTTGTCCACCAAAGAGTTTATCGATTTTGCGCACAGCCTCGGCATTGCGGTGCAGTACTGGACGATAAACGATCCCGACGACGTGGCAAAACTTCAAGCCAACGGTGCGGATTGCATAATGACGGACAATCCCAAGATGGCGTACGAAGTCTTGCACAGAAACGACAAATAAGTTCTGTCAAAATTTTCACAAAATGAAAGGCACTCAAGCGAGTGCCTTTCGTTTATCGCGTTATTGCGATTATTTCTTTGCTTCTTTTTCTTTGCCGAATCCTTTGAGGAATCTGCGGAATCCGCCTTTTCTTCCGTTGAGCATATCCACAAGTCCGTCAAGCGAACGCTTTGAGATAATGCCCATTGACCAAGCCGCAATCGTGCGGTAGGGCATATCCTTGACGGAGTTGGTGAGCATTTCGGGGTTTTCGGACGAGAGCGCGACGAGATTGATTATGCCAACGCACAGATTGTACATAAACTTTCCGAAGCGCGACACTCTGCATTGACCGATCGTGTTGTTTGCAAGCAACTCGCCTTTTTCGTAGGGGCGGTTTTCCATCATCTTTGCGCCGTAGAGAGCCTCGAATTGCTCGACGGGGATCTCGGTTGCGTTTGCGATATCGTAGTAGCAAGGCGCAACTGCTTTGTAATCGGGGATTTGCGCGTCGGGATTCTTTGACGTGACGTTGATCGTTCCTTCGAGTTTGATATCGCGAGAGGACGCACCGATGAGAATTCTGAAATCGCCGCTTTCGACGTGCCAGTCGTTGATTGCCACGTTGTAGTATGCAAACGCTCTTGAATCGAGGCTGATTTCAACGTCTTTTTCTTCACCCGGTTGCAAAAACACTTTCTTGAATCCTTTGAGTTCTTTTTCGGGACGGTAGAGAGTGCTTTCGACGTCGTTGACGTAGAGTTGTGCAATTTCGCTGCCTGCAACTTTGCCCACGTTTTTGACGGTGAAAGTGACGGTGAAGGGATCGCCCTCGTTGATTGCGTCTGCGCTCAAACGAAGATTCGAGTATTCGAATTGAGTGTACGAAAGTCCGAAACCGAATGGATATTTGACTCTCTTTTTCGCACTGTCGTAATAGCGATATCCCACGTAAATGCCTTCGCGATATTCCACCGTTCTCGGTCCCATACGGAAGTATTTAGAGCCGAGATAATCGTCCTCGTGCACGGGGAAGGTTTCTGCAAGTTTGCCCGACGGGTTGACCTTGCCGTAGAGGAGATTGTATGCCGCCTCGCCGCCTGCCTGACCGCCGAGATAGAGGTTGAGTATGCCTTTGACGCTCTTGTCCCAATCGCCGATTTCGACGGGCGAACCGCACGAAAGCACCACGACGACGTTTTTGTTGACTTTCAAAATCTCGTTGATGAGAGTGACGTGCGCAGAGGGCATCTTGATATGATGACGGTCGTAACCTTCCGATTCAAAAGCGTCGGTAAGTCCGACGAAGAGAAGAACGGCGTCTTTGCCTTTTGCCGCTTTGACCGCTTTGGTCATGAGGCTCTTTTTGTAGCCCTCGCCTTTGAGAACGTAACCGTCTGCGTATTCGTATGCCTGACCTGCTTTGTCGAGTGCGTCGGTGAAAGAGGTGAGTTTTGTGGGGAGAATGTGACTCGAACCACCGCCTTGATAGCGAAGTTTCTTTGCAAGTTTGCCGATGACGGCGATATTTTGCTTTTTGCTCAAAGGAAGGATGCCGTCGTTTTTGAGAAGAACCGCTCCGCCTTCCGCCGCTTTGCGAGCGATAGCGTTGTGCTTTTCAATGTCGAAAGTTACGCCTTTGACTTCGCGCACGATATTTTCGTATGCAAATTTGATGAGGCGAAGCACCACTTTGTCGATATCCGCTTCGGTGAGCGTGCCTGCTTTGAGCGCTTTGTAAACGTTGTCGTCGTTGAGACCTTTGCTGCCGGGCATTTCGAGATCCATACCTGCTTTGACGCCTTCTGCGCGGTCGTTGACTGCGCCCCAATCGCTCACGACGATGCCTTCAAATCCCCATTCGTCGCGCAAAACGTCGGTGAGGAAACGCTTGTAGTCGCTCAAATAAGTGCCGTTGAGACGGTTGTACGAGCACATGACGGTGGTGGGTTGCTCGGTTTTGACGATATGCTCGAATGCGGGCATATAGATTTCGCGGAGAGTGCGCTCGTCAACGATCGAGTCAATCGTCATTCTTATGTATTCTTGGTTGTTGGCAAGATAGTGCTTGAGGGAAGTGCCGACGTTTTTCTTTTGTACGCCGTGCACCCACGCTGCGCCCATACGTCCTGCAAGGAAGGGATCTTCGGAGAAGTATTCAAAGTTTCTTCCGCAAAGAGGACTTCTCTTGATATTTACGCCCGGGCCGAGAACGGTGGAAACGCCGAGAGATTGCGCCTCGATTGCGATTGCCTCGCCCACTTCTTCAACGAGGTCAACGTCCCAACTCGACGCCGTCGTGACTGCGCCGGGGAAGCAAGTCGCAGGTTCGGGCGTTTGCATAATGTTGACGCCTTTGCCAATTTTTTCACGTCTGAGTCCGCTCGGGCCGTCGCTCATGCGCACGGCAGGAATGTCGATTCCGTCGCGTTTTATCGGTTGCGTGAGCCAGTTCGTAGAGCCGGAAAGCATTTTCACTTTCTCGTCGAGAGTAAGTTTTGCAAGTATAGCCTTGTAATCGTTCTCGTTCATATTTTCCTCCAACAGAGTGTTTATATTATTGTTTTTCGGTGATAAACCACCGATTCTGTGTTTTTCGTCTTTTTGTCGCACTATTCTGATACGCGTGCGCGCTATATACGGTCTAATAAGTCTTGAACGACTATGTAACGACTATATTTTATTATATCATTTTTACATTCGATACACAATATGAATTTTGCGATCGGATATACGATTATTTTTGAGCGGCGAGTTTTTCTTTATCGCGAACTGAGAGCGGCATTTCGTCGTTGATATAGGTGTTCCAAACGTCGATGCGGTCGTTCTCGTCGATTTGGCGCAAAACTCTGCAAGGGTTGCCAACGGCAATGCAGCCTGAGGGGATATCTCGCGTGACGACGCTGCCTGCTCCGACGACTGCGCCTTCGCCGATCGTGACGCCTCCGCAGATCACCACGTTTGAGGCAATCCACGCGTTTTTCTGTATTCTAACGGGCTTTGAGTACTCCAAATCGTGATAGCCGTCGGGGTAATCTCGATTGATTCGTTCATCGGCAATCAAAGGATGGCAGGGGGTGGCGATGGTGACGTTTGCGCCGAGCCATACGCCGTCTTCCAAAGTGATGGGCGAAATGTCCAAAAGAGTGCAATTGTAGTTGAAAAAAACGTCGTTGCCGACGTGAATATTGACGCCGTACTCACAGTAAAACGGGGTGAAAACCCACATGGATTTGCCCTTTGAAGAGGGAATTAACCTGTTTAGAATGCGCTTTTGGCGGGGTGTATTCCAAATCGGGCACTTGTTGAGTTTTTGCGTAAGATACATACCTTTTGCGTGTTGCCAAAAGATATCTTTGCTTGCGGAATTGTACAATTTGCCTTCAATCATACGTTTCCAATCAGTCTTTTGAGTGCTCATAATCCACCTCCGATGGTACTATTGTAATGCACTTTGTATGAAAGTTATATCAAAAATCCGAACAAAATATCAAAAAACGATTGTAAAATATGCAAAAAATGCTATGATTTTGGTATGAAAAACAGCGAAAAAAAAGAGATTATCGTCAAATTCTTGCCAAAGGGCGTTCACAGCCCCGTTTTCGAGCAACGCGAGAGCGGTGTCGTCCATACCTCGTACAGTCGCGAGGTTGAATTTTATACGTTTGTGAAAAACGGCGACGTGAGCGGTCTTCAAAAAAACATGAAGAGTTTTATGAGCGAGGCGTTGGTCGTGGGAAGAATGAGCGACGACAATTTGCGGCAGGTCAAATATTTTGCGGTGAGTTGCATTACGCTTGCAACGAGGTATGCGGTTGAAGGCGGACTGATGGAGAACGAGGCGTACAACCTTTCGGACTCGTATATACAGTGCGTTGACAAAATGGATAGCACCGAAGAAATTTTGAATTTCCTCGTGGAGAAAGCAACCGAGATTACGATGCTTGTGAGTTGCAACCGTCAAAGGCTGGAATATCCGCCGTCCGTGCGCAAGGCTATAAAATGTATAAGCGCACGCTTGCACGAAAGATTGAGATGCGAGGACGTTGCCGTAGAGTGCGGACTGAGCGCAAGTTATCTTTCAAAGGAATTTAAGGAATGCGTGGGAGTGACGATGCACGAGTATATCGTGTCCGAAAAATTGGAAGCGTCAAAAGAATTGCTCGAAGGCGCACCAGGATACGACGATATTGCCTACGAAGAGGTGGGATATTATTTCGGGTTCTGCTCGCAAACGCATTACATTCAGTGTTTCAAAAAGAAATACGGGATGACGCCGAAAGAATATATGGAAAGAAACGCGGTGAAATGATCCGAAAACGTATTTTCGTTTCAAAATAAAACAGCGTCGAAATAAAATATCGAAAAAATTGTAACCTAATGAGAATTCATACGTTTGATAAGTGAGGAGCGAATGAAAAGCACGGCATGGGAAAACCTGTTTAGAAAATACTACAACGAGGCTCTGTTGTACGTCTTTTCGTTTTGCCACAACCGTGCGCTCGCCGAGGATCTCGTGCAAGAGGCGTATATGAGGGCAATCCGCTCTATCGACGAGGAAAAAGACGGTTTCAAATTCTGGCTGTTCAAAGTGTGCAGAAATCTTTATTTCGATACGCTGAGGAAAAACAAGAAAGTCGAGGCGATAACCTCGGATATGCCGTCGAACGAATCGCTTGTGGACGACGTGATCCAAAAGGACGAGTACCGCGCGCTGTACAAAGCGATATCTCTTTTGAAGGACGACTTCAGAGAAATCGTGAGATTGTACTACTTCGACTCGATGTCCGTCAAAGAGATTGCTTCGATCGTGGACGAGTCGGTTGACAACGTGAAAATCAAACTGTATAGAGCAAGGCTCAAACTCAAAGATATTCTGGAGGCATATATATGAATTTTGACGACGCATTCAAACACTGTCAGGAAGGTGTCGCTACGGAGGAAGAAAAGCAATTTGTCAAAGAACAACTTGCAAAAGCAAACGAGTTTCTCAAAAGCGAATCTATAAGAGATGAATCGCCTGTTAAAGAGGCGGACGTAGAGGACGTAAGAAAGGCGAAAAAGAAATTTAAGTGGCAATATATCGTCATTCCGATCTGCTCGATCGTGTGCGTGTTGCTCGTGATTGCGGCAATTCTCGGCGGAGTGTTCGGCTCGGCGGCGTCGTATGCAAAGGACGCGGCGGTTTTCAAAAAAGCGGCTTGCGTGGATATCGCAAGACAAAAAGCATACGAGTTTGTGACCGAGTCGCCGACTTATAGTTTCGTCGTGGTCAACGGCAAAGAAGATTTTCAAGTTGACGATATCGAACCCGACTTCAACTACAACGGAAAGAATATCAAAAGCAGTTATTATGCCTATATCATCGAACTCGAAGTGAAACGCTACGATTTCGATATCGAGATCGAAGTGGATACGAGAACGGGCGACTGCAAAGTCATAAAAGTCGATCGATAATAAATAGTGTGTTTCCAAACATAATTTTCCTTAAGAACGAGGCGCGCCGACGGCGCGTTTCGTTTTTTGTATCGTACAAAATATTCCACTAATTTTTATATGAGGCTTGCATACAATAATTGTATGTGGTCAAACGTGATTAGCATCGGCAAAGAATACCAAAAAGAAATAGACTATATTCTCAAAAAACTTCAAAGCACCAAAGACGTATCGTACGCAACCGAAGAAAACGAGGAAAGGATATGGATATATCTTGCGTCGTCGTGCGACGTGGCGCAAAAAATCGAAAACGAAATGTACGAGATGCTCGGAGTGGTGTTTTTGTCATTTCTGAAACTCAGATTCTTTCTTGAAAGACTGCCGATGAGAAATATGTCGCAAGCAAAGTGCGCGCTTTTAAGTTCGATGCTGCACTTCGACAAAGAGTTCGAGCAAAACGTGATTGCAAAGACTTTGTCCGACTGTATGGACTACAACGTGGACGGAGTGTTCAATTTCCGTTTGCGCTCGCTTAAAGAAGCGTGGAGCGAAGTTGCAGAGGTTGCGGCAAGACTGCTCGAAGGAAGCGACGGGGAAAAAGACGTCTTTGATATCGCGACGTTCATCGCCGGAAGCGAAAGCGGAAGAAATCGTATTGCAACGGACGGAAAGAAAGTGGAGAATCTCACTCAAAGACGACAAGTGGAAATCGTGCGGTTATTTGACGAGGAAGAATATAATCTAATAAACGCAGTAATAAAAGAAAAGCCTTGCGAGATTTTGCTCAAAGGTCACTCGGTGTCCGACGTAATGCAAAATACTTTGCGAAAAATCGCGAAAGTTGTCGAAGAGATATAAAACACGAAAAGTGTTGCATTTTCGGCATAAATCGACCAAAAACGCCAAAAACGCCTCAAATATGATATAATAATTTGACTTAAAAACACGAAAAGTGTTAAATTGTGTCGAGCAAAAACACGAAAAGTGTGTTGATGTTTTGACGTATACATAATTTGGACAGGCAAAATATTTATTATTTTTAACAAGAATATTCCTTGCTATTATTCTCGAGTTGGAATATAATAGTCTTGATATTATTTTGAGGTGATAGCATGTTGAGTTTTATTTCGGCAAAAGAAGCAGCGGAAAAATGGAATATTACACAAAGGCGTGTTTCTGTGTTGTGTAGCGAAAACAGAATAAACGGCGCAATGATGGTTGGCAATATGTGGATTATCCCGTCAAATGCCGAAAAACCGATTGATAAAAGATCCGTTCGCTATGAAAAGTCAAGAAGTGTTACGCTTAAACCTTTTGTAAAATGGGTAGGCGGAAAAAGCCAACTCGTTGAGCAAATCGAAAAAATGCTCCCGGCAGCAGGAAAAAAAGTTTTGACAAAATATGCCGAACCTATGGTTGGCGGTGGTGCATTGTTTTTCAGCATACTTTCCAAATATGATTTTGAAGAATTGTATATCAGCGATATAAATGCCGAACTTATAAATGCATATCAAGCCGTTAAAGATGATGTGGATAATTTGATTGCAAAACTTAACGAAATGCAAATGCTGTTTTTGCCTATGGACGAAAACGGCAGAAAATATTTCTACTATACCGTTCGTGAACGATTCAATGTAACGACATTAACCGAAGAAACCGCAACTGAAAAGGCGGCACAGTTTATTTTCCTGAATAAAACATGCTTTAACGGACTTTATCGCGTAAACAGAAAAGGGCAATTTAACGTTCCTATGGGGGCGTATAAAAATCCGACTATTTGCGATGATGAAAATTTGCGCAATATACACGAGGCGTTGCAAAACGTTACGATCGTTTGTGGCGATTATTCGTTGTCGAAATCGTTTATAGATAAGGATACGTTTGTATATCTCGATCCGCCGTATCGCCCGATTTCCGAAACATCTGCTTTTACGGCTTACAATTCAGACGCATTTGACGACGAGGAACAAATAAGACTATCAAAGTTTATTGATGAAATCAATCTTTCGGGAGCAAAAATTGTTTTAAGCAATTCGGATCCGAAAAATATTAACGAAGAAGATAATTTCTTTGATGATTTGTACAAAAATTACAAAATAAATCGTGTTGTAGCAAGCAGAGCAATAAACAGTAAAGGCGACAAACGCGGGAAAATAAGCGAATTGCTCATTTGCAATTAAGGAGTGTAAATATGATAAAGAGTGGTAAAGGTGGCGGAAATACAAGAACGGGTTTGGTATTTGAGGGCAAAACTGATTTGTCTACTTTTCTAACTCAACAACCACATTATTCAGTTGTTGGTCATGATGTTTTCTTTGACGATAAAAAGGTGGCCGAGGTTTATAAAAAACACAGTTTTTATTCGGTATTTCTCAAGAATCTTGAGATTGATTGGACAAAACATATTTCTAAACGTTTATTGCCCGATGATAGCATTTTTGTATTATTGAATAACGTTTTGTTCATTATTGAATGCAAACATCAAGAAGTTGCGGGTTCTGTCGATGAAAAATTGCAAACATGCGATTTTAAGAAGAAACAATACAAGAAGCTAATGTCTGCGGCAAACATCGATGTTGAATACATTTATTTGTTGGATAATTGGTTTAGAAAAGAACAATACTCAGATGTGCTGGATTATATTCATTCTGTCGGGTGTGACTATTATTTTGAATATATTCCATTGACTAGATTAGGCTTGCCTGTTCCGCCTGAACTCATTGAAGACTAATACTCATGATAAAGAAAAATATACCGCTACAGCCCGAAAATTTCGAACTCGAAACAAATACTGTTTGGTCATTTCCCGATCGTGGCAAATGGGCAACGCACGACGCTAAATATCGTGGAAATTGGTCACCGTATATTCCGAGAAACGTAATTCTGCGTTATTCGAAAGAGAACGACACTGTTTTGGATCAGTTCGTCGGTGGCGGCACCACTGCTGTTGAGGCAAAACTGACAGGCAGAAATTTTATCGGTGTTGATATTAACCCAAACGCGCTTGAAATTACAAAAAGCAAATTGAATTTCGAGTGTGAATTTAATCCGACGATAAATATTATCCAAGACGATGCGCGTAATCTTTCTATGATTGCCGATAATTCGATTGACCTTATCTGCACGCACCCGCCGTATGCCGATATTATTCATTACAGCGAAAATATTGACGGCGATATGTCGCTTATGCCGATGAAAGATTTTTTATTTGAAATCGGCAAAGTCGCAGAAGAATGCTATCGGGTATTGAAAAAGGACAAGTTTTGCGCTATACTTATGGGCGATATGCGCAAAAAAGGTATGGTTCAACCACTTGCTTTTGAAACAATGCGTATTTTTGAAATGGCAGGGTTCAAAACGAAAGAAATTATAATCAAAGAACAACACAACTGCAAAGCCACGGGATATTGGAAAACAAACAGCATAAAGTTTAACTTTCTCTTACTCGCACACGAGTATTTGTTCGTGTTTAAAAAATGAATGTCCCCGCGATTTAAAAGAGCAAAAAGAAAAGGCAGGCAAAACGCCTGCCTTTTGAGTGGATGAAGATATCAATATACCTTTCTTGCTTTTATGACGTCGTCGCCGCTCAAGGTCAACTCGTCTTCGGTGTCGACAATTGTGTAACGAAGTCCGTTTCTCGTTGCGCTGATGCCGCCGAATCTGTTTTCGCCCGTATCCGTTGATATGACCGTGTAGCGATGAGTCGCGCTCTTGGGGGCTTTGAGATTGGGAAGATTGACCGAATTGGTGATATTGCCGTTTTCGATATAATCTTTAAGCTCGGTCGCAGCCATAACCGCACAATTGTCTTCGGCTTCTTGAGTCGACGCTCCGAGGTGTGGTATTGCGACGATGCCGCTTGTGCCGACGGACTCTTCGCCGGGAAAATCGACGACGTACTTGCGAATTTTTTTGCTTTGCAATGCCGATTTGATTGCCGCTACGTCGCAAAGTTCGCCGCGAGCCGCATTGACGAGAATAACTCCGTCTTTCATCGTGGCTATCGATTGCTCGTTGACAAGTCCTTTGGTGTCGGGAGTCATCGGCATATGCAAAGTGACGAAGTCGGCGTCAGACCAACTTGCTTTCATATCGTCGAATATGGTGACGAAGGGAATTTCTTCTTTTGCCGCTTGGGGGATGAAAGGGTCGTAACCGACTACGTTCATACCCAAAGCGTGCGCCGAGATTGCCACTTTTCTGCCTATTGCGCCGAGACCCAAAACACAAAGTGTTTTGCCTGCGATTTCGTTGCCTGCGAATTGGCTCTTGCCTTTTTCAACTTGCTTTGCAACGTCGTCGCCTTTAAGGGTGCTTGCCCAGTTTATCGCTTCGCTGATATTGCGCGCGCCGATGATGAGTGCGGCAATGACGAGTTCCTTGACGGCATTTGCGTTTGCGCCCGGTGTGTTGAACACGCATACGCCTTTCTTTGCGTAATCCGCATGCGGAATATTGTTGACGCCTGCGCCCGCTCTTGCCACTGCCAAGACGGAAGAGGGAAGCGCGTATTCGTCCATTTTGAAGGAGCGAACGAGGATTCCGACGGGGTTTTCGCTCGTATCGGTGACGTTGTAACCTCCAAGGACGGGATTTGCGAGTTTGGATATAGAATTGAGTTTCAAAACGTCCATATAATACCTCGCTTTATTTGTTTTCAAGTTCAAACTTCTTCATAAAGTCGATGAGCGCTTTTACGCCTTCGACGGGCATTGCGTTGTAAATGGACGCTCTCATGCCGCCGACGAGTTTGTGCCCTTTGAGGCTGACGAGCCCTGCTTGCTCGGCTTCTTTGACGAATTTGGCGTTGAGTTCGTCGCTCGGCGATACGAAGGGAACGTTCATAAGAGAACGGCTCTCTTTTTCAACGAAGTTCTCGTAGAAATCGCTCTCGTCGATGAAGTCGTAGAGCATTTTTGCCTTTTCGCGATTGATCTGTTCCATGACCTTGACTCCGCCGAGTTTTTTGAGGTGACGAAGGTTGAGCATCATCATGTAAATCGACCAGCACGGAGGCGTGTTGTAAAGGCTGTTCGCATCGATTTGCGTGCGATATTTGAGCATAGTGGGGCAAATGGGAAGTTCGCCGCCGAGCATATCGTCTTTGACGATAACGAGCGTTACGCCTGCGGGAGCAAGATTCTTTTGCGCGCCCGCGTAGATGAGAGAATACTTGCTTGGATCGATAACCTCGCTCATTATGCACGAGGACAAGTCCGCAACGAGAGGTACGTCGCCCGTGTCGGGAAGAGTGTTGTATTTAAGACCGAAAATCGTGTTGTTTTCGGTGATATGAACGTAACTTGCGTCTTGTCTGAAATCATTGCGAGTGGTCTTGGGAATATAAGTGAATTTTTTGTCTTCGCTTGACGCTACGAGGCGAATATCGCCGTATTTTTGCGCTTCTTTGTACGCTTTCTTTGCAAAGTTGCCCGTGACGATATAGTCCGCTTTTCCCGTCTTGAGAAGGTTGAGGGGGATCGCTTCAAACTGCGTGGACGCGCCGCCTTGCACCATTATGACGTGATAATCGTCGGGCAAATTCATAAGTTCACGCACCAAATCGAGCGCTTCGTTGTTGATGGCGTCGTACCACTTGGAGCGGTGACTCATCTCCATTACGCTCATCCCCGAACCGTTGTAATCGGCTATGTTTCTGCCTGCTTCCTCGATGACTTCGAGCGGGAGCATACTCGGGCCTGCCGAGAAATTGTAAACTCTCATAAAATTCTCCTTTTTCGTGTCATAATCGCTATGAAATAAGCGATTCGATATACTATAATCGTAAAGGCAAAACTAGGTTTTGTAAAGATATTTTTTCGATTTAAGGCGTTGATTTTGACGCTTTTGGACGAAACTCTTGCGTGTAAGGTAAAAATAGTGTAAGATTAATTAATAATTAATAATGAATATTAGTAATTGAGGGTGGGGCTTGCCACACACCCCGATCTAAAATAAGTATTTTCGGAGTTATATATATGGCTAAAAACGCAAAAACAGTTAAGGTTACCTTCCTCGGCGGCGTGGGCGAGGTCGGTAAAAATATGACCGCTATCGAATGCGGCGACGATATGATTATCGTCGATTGCGGCGTTTCCTTCGCAACTAACGAAGAAGCACCCGGTATCGACGCTATCATACCCGATATCACCTACGTCAAAGACAATATCTCAAAACTTCGCGGTATCGTGCTCACTCACGGCCACGAGGACCATATCGGCGCGATTCCCTACTACGCCGACGACCTCAAAAACGTGCCTATTTACGGCACTGCGCTCACGATCGGTCTTCTCAAAAGAAAACTCGATAAGAACGGCAAAAAATGCAATCTCGTCACCGTTTCGGCAGGAGATACGATTACGCTCGGCGGTTTCAAAGTCGAATTTATCAAAGTGTGCCACTCTATGGCGGGCGCGTGCGCTCTTGCTATCACCACCCAGGTGGGAACGGTGTTCGTTACGGGCGACTTCAAAATCGATAACACGCCCATCGACGGAAAGAAAACCGATATCGGAAGAATCGCCGAAATCGGCGCAAAGGGCGTACTTTTGATGCTCGGCGAATCGACGAACGTCGAAAGAAAGGGAAGTTCTACCTCCGAAAAAGTCGTGGGGCAGACGCTTGAAAATATCTTCGCTTCAAACCTCGATAAGAGAATCGTCATCGCTTGCTTTGCATCGTCGAACTACCGCGTGCAACAGGTGCTTTCGCTCGCGCATAAGTACCATAGAAAAGTCGTGCTCGCAGGAAGAAGTATGAAGGGCATGGTGGACGTCGCCTCCGCTTGCGGCGAATTGCAAGTCCCCAAGGGCGTGATCGTCGACAGCGTGGGAAAACTGCTCCCGAGCGAAACCGTTATTCTCGCTACGGGGTCACAGGGCGAACCGCTGTCCGCTCTCAATAAACTTTCCAAAGGAGAGTTCAATAAGATCAATATCGGACCGCAGGATCTCGTCGTGCTGTCGTCCTCGCCTATCCCCGGTAACGAGAAATCCGTGTACGACGTCATCAACGATTTGTTCAGAAAAGGCGCGAACGTCATTTACGACGCTATGAACGACATTCACGTTTCGGGCCACGCATACGAGGAGGAACTCAAACTTATGCTCACCCTCGTGCAACCCGAATACTTTATGCCCGTGCACGGCGAATACCGCCACCAGCATAAGCACGCAGAAATCGCTAAAACGCTCGGCGTTCCGTCTAAAAATATCGTTATCCCCAATATCGGAGAGTGCTACGGCGTGAACCATAAGGGAATCAAACAACACTCTAACGTCACCGCAGGAAACGCGTACGTGGACGGCGTCGTGCTCGAAAACGGAAAATCCGTCGTCAACGACAGAAAATCGCTCGCAGAATACGGTATGCTCGTGGTGCTGTGCGCCGTGGATACCGATCAGGGTAAGGTCGTTGGCGACGTCGATATCGTCGCAAGAGGCTTCAATCTCACCGACGACGTAATAAACTCTATCAAGAGCGCGACGATCGATACGATAAACGGCGCGGACTTCGATAAGATCGACGTCAACGAGATAGCAAGAATGGTCAAAAAAGCCGTGAGAAAACTCTTCTACAAGGACAGACAATTCCCAATTATCATTCCCGTCATCGTCGAGGACTGATAGAAAACCGCATAATAGAATCGAAAATACAATGCATCGTTAATAAGAAAAAACGGAATGAAGGCATAACGAAAGTGCAACGAGGGTGCAAAAAATGTTTAGAAAACGTATTATTTTGATACTGACTTCGAGGGACGAAAGCGACGGCATTTCTCAAAAAATCGCCGAGGCTATCCGTAAAATCGGAACGCATAACGTCGTGGTGATGAGCGACGATAAGTACGGCTCGGCTACTAAACTGTCCGCTCTCGACAGGCTGATGGACAGCGGAAGCGAATACCAATATCTGCTCGAGAAAAAGGATAAGGGCGTGATCCGCGATATGTTCAAATTTAAGACGTTGTCAAAGAGAGTGAATCGTATCAACAATATGATAAAGCGTTTTCACCCCGAGTATATTTTGTGCGTTACGCCGTACGCTCATCACTGCGCCGTCGAGGCCAAACGTAGGGCAAGATTCGGCACGCAAATCATCTATATGTTGCAATCGTTTACGCTGCCTAAACGCGTGCATGACGACGCAACCAACGTGTTTATCGTCGAAAATGCCGACGTAAAAGCCGATTTGGTGCGACAAGGCATAAAATCGAAAGACGTTATGGTGATGGGATTGCCTTTTGAAATCGCTCCCAAAACGAGAGAGGAAATCATCCTCAAAAAGCAAGAACTCGGACTTCCCAAAGTCAAAACCGTGTACGTCAATCTGCAAAATAAAAAGCAACTCGAGGACGTGTTCTCGCTCCTGCTCGATCAAGGCGAAATCGCAAACCTCGCCGTGTGCGTCAAGGACGAGAAGATGCTGCAAACGCTCTCGTCTATGGCGGTGAAATCTCCGCAAACGAAGGTCGTGTTTTTGCAATCGCCCGAGCAAATCGACGATTGCTTGCCCGTGTGCGACGCCGCTATAACGCAATACGATCCCGCTACGCTGTATAAGTGCTTCAAACTCGGCGTGCCGCCTATCGTGGCAAAGTCTCCGGAACACGAGTCGTCGGATATACTGTATCTTGCATCGCACGAACTTTGCCTCGTGGCAAAAAACGACCTCGAAATCGTCGGTCTTTTGTACAGACTGTTGCAGACGGATACGGGCGAAAAAATCGCCGCAAGCGGCAAAAAGTGGGTGGAACTCAGTTCGCTTGAGAATATCGCAAACTTCTTGACGGTGTATATAGGTATGTGAGCAAAAACCGTCGCCGTGGCAATGGCAACACGCAAGCGTGCGCATTGCCAAGAGCCACGC
>URNP01000031.1 GCA_900549225.1 uncultured Eubacteriales bacterium
TACGCCCTCGGTGGTCTCGGTGGGTTGAGTGGTGATGACGCCCTCGTTCCATACATGCTCCGCTTCGTCTTTTTTCAAGTCGGTATGCGCGCATGTTGCGGGATGCCAGTGCGTTTGTTCGTCGAACTTCCAGTTGCCCATATCAAACGTGTGTTCGAGTTTGGGAACGGATTCCGTTTTTTGATATCCACACACCGTACAAGTGAGAGTTTTCACACCCTCAGCGGCTTCCGTGGGTTGAGTGGTGACAACGCCTGCATCGAAAGTATGATCTGCTTTGTCCGCCACGTCCGAGTGTTTTTTAGTCATACATTCGTGCCAGTGGCTTGTTTCGTCATACTCCCACTTGCTTGAAAAATCGTGCTTTTTGCTGTTGCAAGCAGTGAGAATCGCAAGTGACAAGACGAGCACCATTGCGATTGCCAAAATCGCGATAAATGTTTTTCTTTTCATGGTTTTCTCCTTTTGATTAGATTGTTTTTGATTCATATATTTCAAATCGCGTTTGGGATTGGCGATGTGAAATCAATTTTGCATTATTGCAAAATGCGTACTTTTCAAGGCAAAATACGGCACATAAAGTGCCGATTTTGTCAGTCTTTATTCTTTTTGCTCTTGTTCTTCAACTCCTCGCACTTGCTCTTTAATGCCTCGCCCATGCGCTTGAAAGCCTCGCCGAGGTCTTTGAAGTTCTTTTTCTTGACTACAAACCAGAAGATTGCAAATCCGCCGATTCCGGCAAACAGCAACGTTCCGATTACGATACCTGCAATCTGTCCGCCCGAAAGTCCGTCCTTTTTGGCAGGCGGGGTGATTTCGCCCTCGTCCGAAGGCTTATCTGTATATACAGCAGTAAGGGTTTTTCCTTCCGATACTGTAAATTTATAACTCTTTTCGGTGCTGACGATATTTCCGCTTGCGTCTTGCCAGCATTTGAACACTTTGCCTTCTTTATCTTCTGCCGTTACGGTGACTTCATCGCCTTGCTTATACGTTCCGCCACCCGTTCCGCCTTCGACTTTGATTTCAATCGACGGAGCAGTTCCTTCAACTCTGAAATGCGCTTGGATTTTAACGTTGCTTGCAGGCATTACAAATGTTGTCGTAGAACTCGTTGTGCTTGCAAACTCAATGGTTACGCCCGCCGTTTCGCAAGTCCATTTGTCAAAGATTTTTCCCTCTATGGTGTTTGCGGTTATGGTTATGGTTTCACCGGCTTTTGCAGGCGATTTGTCTGTGGTGCCGTCCACCATTTCTATTTCAAACTTTTCAATAGCCTTATAGGTTGCCTTAAAGGTCACGTTACCTGCCGGCATATTGAACTTGATTTCCGTTTTGCTGAGGTCAATATCCGTGGTGTCAAGTCCCTCGACTTCCCACTTGTCGAAGTACATATCGGTTGCAGGTTCGTTTGCTTTTACGGTAACTTCCGCTTGATATTTTGCCATATCAAGAGTTGCCGTTCCGTTTTCGACGGTGACTCTGTAAACAACGTCTTTGTACGTTGCTTCCATTGTCACGTTGCTTGCAGGCATCCTGAAAGCAACCGTCGATTTTGCCAACTCTTCTTCGGACAAGGTAATTCCCGAAACAACCCACTTGTCGAACTCTTTTCCCGTTGCAGGAGCGTTTGCCGTCACGGTGACTTCCTCTTGATAAATTGCAGTTGTCGCGCTCGACGTTCCGCCTGTCACCGTTATGTTGTAATCAATATCCTTAAACGAAGCGGTCAACACAACGTCATTTTCGGGCATAGTGAACGTGATTTCTTGTTGTGTAAGTTGCGCCGTGTTCAAAACTACCCCCGTAAACGACCAACTTTCAAACGTTTTGCCTTTCGGCACTGTCACTTTTACGGTTACAATTGTTCCGGCAGCATATTTTCCGCCGCCTGTTCCGCCTACAACCGTAACGGAATTCAAAGCGACTTTCACTTCGGCATAAGCACTTGCTTCGGTGGTAGCGGTTGCTTTATAGCGAACGTAATACGTTCCTTCGGCAAGTCCGGTTGTTTCGCCGTCCGTACAAGGTTTAGGTGAAGTGAACGCCGTATCGGTGGAATATTCCATATCGGCGGTCGTGCCCGTAATCTTGCCGTCCTTTGCGCCGTCAGCCGACGGAGCAACGCCTTCAAGCCCCGTAGGCGGAGTTTTTGTGCCTTTGACTATTTCAAATTCGACGATGACGGGTTTTGTTATGTTATAGTTGCCTATTCCGTTGTCTTCGACAGTCAAAGTTGCCTTGCCGACGTCCTTGTTGTTTGACAACACGCCCCTGTATTCCGAGCGAGGCAACTCAACGTTGCCGGTGGGCGTTATGCGATACACCTTATATTCGGGTTCGATTGTATATCCCGTACATTCATACGTTGTTTTGGTGAGAGTAACCTCTATGGTGACGTCCTGCCTCTTTATTGTCCAATGAATTTTTTTCGGTTCGGTAGTTCCGTCCGACCACTTATACCCTTTTTTCAGCGTCACAACTGCCGTGTATTCACCGGCAAAGGTATTATTGTTGTTGCTGACGGTGTAGCCTTCGCCGTCCGAAAGCAACACTTTTGCCGAGCCGTCATAATCGAACTGCGTGTCGGGAGGTACGGGCACGTCTATCGCCTCGCCCGATACGATGCTGAAATCAACCTTGTTTTTGTTGGGGTCTATGGTGATGTCGTACTCGCCCGTGAAAAGATACTGTTCGGGGATTTCGATGTATGCGCGCACAGTCTCCACGCTTTGAGGCGTGCCGCTGATTGCAATGGTAAGGCTTGTTGCGCCTGTTTCGACTTTGGTTTTGATTTTTGCAACCAACCCCGAAGGCATATTCTTAAACCAAGAGGTTACGTCGGTGTTTTGTGCGATTTCGGTAAAGGTGTCCCCTGCCAACGTGACGGTAAACTCGCTCTCCTCGATGGCATAATCTTTCATACCTTCTACCTTAACGGCGCTCGTCGTTGCCGTGCCTGATCCCGCGCCGTACACAAACCGTAATATCTTCAAATCAACGCCAGACTCAGCATCATAATAGTAAGCGTCGCTGTCATTGAGTGACTGCTCACCTTTCGTTCCGTATTCGGCTTTTGTCCCCGCTCCGAGTTTTACGTTGTAAATATAATAGAACTTATAACTGGACGCATTTATGGTAACACTTCCGCCTTTGCTAAGTTCAAAAGTGCTAAGGTAAGCGTTAAGAACGGAGTCATCATTATAGTTCGGATTTATCAATCGCACGACGGACGCCCCTTTTATAAACACCAGATTCGTCTGCTCACCGTTTCCCGAAATGCATGAGCGAGATTCGATATAAACGTCGCTGTCAAATATGCTCAACTCGGCATTATAAATCTTAATACCCGCTATTCCCCCTTGGTTACGAACGCTTTTAAATCCTAAAGTAGAGATATATATCTTGCTTTTTTCTATCGTTACGCCCTTAAACGTTGTTGCTGAAGGGGTTGCATTACTTACGGCAATGCCTTGCTCGGCGTCAACTATGCTTATGTCGGCGTTCTTTATCACGCAATCGTAATAAGATTCTATTCCCACGCCTTCGCCCGGCATTTTTATAGTGAGTTTTGCTCCGGATATTTCTATTTTTCCGCCGCCTTTCTCCTTGTCATTTTCCGCATAAACGCCCTTGGCTTCTTGCGGTCGCGCAAAATCCACCGGGCAAGTATGTTCTATATTTTTTGTGCCTGTTCCCGAAAGTTTAATATCGCCGTTTTCAGAATAAATTCCGTATACAACCTTATCAGGGAAGCTAAAGTTGGTGTTTTTATACTTGCTGCGGCATTTGACATCCAAGTTTGCTTTTTCGGCAACGGTGATATTGCCGGTGGCAAACATACCGCAAGAAAAACCGTTTGAAGTCAAATTGACGTTAACGTTTATCTCTCCGTTGACTGTCAGGTTTTTGGCGTATAAGCCGTAAAGTGCTTTGCCGTATTCGGTGGTGATTTCGTCACCCGCACCGCTGATATCCAAGTTGATATTGAGCGTTCCATTGCCCGTAACGGTAAGATTGCCTGCGGCATACACGCCGTATTGATTCTCGGTTACGGCGCTGTCGCTCAGCGTTATGGTATTCGTGCTATCGTTTTCAAGGTTTACCTTAACGTCATCGTCCGCGGTGAACTTGATGACTCCGCCGTTATATCCGTTTAGCATCAGCGTTTTGTCGGTAGCAGAATAAGCATAAGTTCCGTCAGCGGTTATATCGCCCGTGCCGTCAATTGTAAGTCCTCCTGTCGCTGTGCCTGTGGCATAAGCCGTGCTTGCCGATGAAAACAGCACTACGCCAAACACAAGCACAAAGCAAACAACAAGAAGCGTCATCGATAGTCTTGTTTTTGTCAATGTTTGTTTCATATTAAGTTCCTTCCTTTTGATGTCGTTTTCGGGCGAGGTTCGCCCTCGATTTGCCGAGAAATTTTTGTTATCGATTCTTGAAAATCTCTCATTGCTATGGTATAGTGATTTATACAACAAAGTATTAAGATATATTTCCTAAAATATATCGACACTATATCATCATCAAAAGTATATGGCTCGAAGTGCCGCTTGTCCCCTACCCAAACCCCCAAAAGGTAGGGAAAATTCAAAAAAAGTTTGGTTTTTTTCAAATTTTTTTTGGCGAACACTCTCTGCGGATTGCTCCGCACAACAAGGAATATCTATATGAAAAAAACTTTGCCTATCATAGTTTTTGTTTGTATGCTTGCGCTTTTGCTTTTCGGGTGCGATAAGCAAGAAACGCTGCTCGACCCTCAAAAACCCGTCACTCTCACGATGTGGCACGTCTACGGCGAGCAAGCGGATTCTCCCATGAACAGATACGTCGAGGATTTTAACCGCACCGTCGGCAAGGAAAACGGCATCATAATCAACGTTACGCTCATGTCCAACGCCTCGCAAATCGGGCAAAAACTCGTCAATGCTCAAAACGGAGTCGCAGGCGTACCGGCGATGCCGGACCTGTTCTTCTGCCACAACTCAAACGCGCAAGAACTTGGCGCAGAAAAACTTCTCAACTGGCAGGACTTCTTTTCGGCAAGCGAACTTTCGGATTTCATTGGCGAATTTGTATCCGACGGCATGGTTGACAACTCGCTCTCGGTGCTTCCCGTGTCAAAGTCCACCCACCTGCTCTTTTTGGCAGGCGGTGCGTTCGACAAATTCGCAAAAGAACAAAACGTGACCTACGCCAACCTCGCAACATGGGACGGTTTCTTCTCCGTTGCCGAAAAATATTACAACTATTCCGGCGGAAAGCCATTCTGCGCCCTCGACTATCTCATGCGCTCCGTCGAACTTGACGCAATAAGCCACGGCGCAGTCGATTTCTACCAAAACGACTGGTACAAGCAAAACGTCGCCTTGATTTCCTCCTACAAAAAGTTTGCCTCGGCAATCGCCAAAGGGCATATCGTCGTGTCCGATCTGTATTCAAACACTCAGGTTATGACGGGACAAACCATCGCAGGCATATCATCCTCCGCCGCCGTGCTCTACTACAACGACACAATCACCTACCCCGACAACACCCAAGAGCCGACCAACCTCAAAGTTCTGCCCGTGCCCGCTTCAAGCGGCAAAAAGTATGCAACGCAAGCAGGCGTAGGGCTTTGCGCCTACAAGACCACGCCTCAAAAAGCCGAGGCTGCCGCCGTCTTTGCAAAATGGTTCACCGAGGAAAAACGAAACCTCGACTTCGTTGCACAAACAGGGTATATGCCCGTCAAAACCGGTGCGTTCGGCAAGTTGGACGCCTACACTTTCAAGACGGAGGCTTTCAGAAACACCTACGCCGCCTTGAAATCCACCATGGACTCCTGCACGTTCCTCTCCGAGCCGTCGATAGCAGGCTACTTCCCCAACACCTACGCGCTCTATTCCAAAATTCGCAAACTGCAAAAGGAACTGACCTCGATGTACGCAAGCGGCAAAACCTATGAGGAAATCACCGACCAACTCGTTGACGTGTTCCTCACAATCCCCGCCGCTTAATCGCCGCACAAAAACGACAGAAAACATCAAAAACACGCAATAAACGCGTTTTTGTCTTGAAATCGACGCTATTCGTCACAAATCGACAGGAATATATGAACACTCCAAAACTCATAAAACCAAAAAAATCATCCATGAAGCACAAGTTGTTCTGGTACATGCTTGCGCTTGCGATTATCGTTTTGTCGTTTTTGGGGTGCGGTCTGTTCTTCTTCGGACACTTCTCCACCGCAAAGGAAAGCGTCGAAAACACTCTTGCATTCCAAATGCGCACTTACGAGCGGCAAGTGTCCAAGTATTTTGAGGATATGACGAGAATGGGCAACTCGCTCTCCTACTCCGTTGCCCAGAAAACCGACGAATATCTCGCATCCGAGGGCATTGAGTTTGACGCCTTGAACGACGATTCGACGCGCATTGCCGCTCTTCAAAATATACTGTTTGACAAACTTGGCATAGAGTTGATGAAAACCGACTGTTCAGGCGCGTTTTTGATACTCGATGCCACCGTCAACACACATATCGACGGCGCAAAATACTCCAAAACAGGGCTGTATTTCCAGCGCGCTTCCCTCGACGAAACCGACGAAACGTTGCTCCTCTACCGCGGTATTTCGGACATAGGGCGCAATCGCGACGTCATGCCTCACCGTCAGTGGCGACTTGAATTTAATCTTGCCAACTTGCCCGACGGCGACAAGGTGCTTGCCCTGTTCGAATCCCCCGAAAGAACGCCACGTCTGACGCAAATTTCAAGGCTTTACGGCACCAGCGAGCGCACGATGAACTTCGTTGTGCCAATCGTCGGTGACAACAATAAAGTCTACGGCGTGTGCGGCTTTGAAATCTCCGAAAACTACTTCAAAAAGTATTTTGCACAATCGACGCAACTCGAACACCTCACCTGCATGCTCTTCCCCAAAAACGGCGGCACGTACAACACCGTCAACGGCTTTTCGGCAGGCGTGTACGGCGGCTACTATCTTCCTCCGCAGGGAGAACTTACCGTTGAGGATATGGGCGGCGGACTTACCGCTTTGCATTCGCGCGACGGCAATTCCTCTTTCGTTTCCAAGACGCAATTTGCCACTATTTGCGGCGACGAATACGTGCTTATCGTGTCCTATCCCAAGGAAGAATACGACATTAACGTTGCAAACAACGTCATTTCGGTGGTGCTGCTCGTGCTGCTGCTTGTCGGCATGACGATTACAGTGTGCGTGTTTTTCAGCAAACGTTTTTTGCGCCCGCTCCTCAAAGGCATCGAACAAATCCACAAACAAGAACACAAGAACGCCGAGTCGGAATTTGTCGAAATCGACGACCTTTTCGCATTTCTTGCCGAGCAGGATAGAATCAGAGATGAGGAAACCGAAAAACTCCGCACGCAATGCGACGAACGAGGCTCTTCTCTCGAACAAAAACAAGCGGACATCGACCGCCTTGCCTACTCTCGCAAAAACGAAGTATCCCCCGACGACTACGAGATGTTCAAAGCGGGACTAAAAACCCTCACCAAGACCGAAAAACAAATCTTCGGCTTATACCTCGAAGGCAAATCCGCAAACGAAATTATGGAAATTTGCCACATACAACAAGGCACACTCAAGTATCACAACCACAACATTTTAGGCAAACTCGGCGTGTCCTCGCGCAAGCAAATGCTCCGCTATGCAACTCTTCTCAAACAAGAAACTCAGAGCAAATAACGTAGTTTTTCGTTAAAATTACACTTCAATTCAAATGCTGCGTCATTTTGCTCACCATCTTGAAAAAATACGAACTCAAATAATGGGTTCGTATTATTTTTTTCTTCGAGACTTTTTTGCAACAAAACTACGCGTATAAATTCTTTGAATTTATAAAAATCTTATATTGTTGATTTTAAAAAACTATTATTTTAATGTTTAGAGAATCAACGCTTTGAAAAACAAAAAATCCCGAGAATCTCGGGGCTTGCGTCGCAATCGCAAGATTGCGCTTTCGACTTTCGGCTTGCACTATACTGTGTTTGCCTTATTTAATTCCTCTCCCTATGCCGACTTTTGAAAAACATTGACGGGAAACGGAGGCTTAAAAACTTCAAAAAATCTATCCGCTTCCACATCAACGAGCGTAGTCTAACATACGAAGCGTGAAAAAAGCGTGAACTGTCACAAATAATATGGAAAATTTTTATATTTTTTCATTTATTTCCGATTCGTGAAGCCAAAATGTAGTCCAGCCTATTCTGCATATCGAACGACCAGTCGTAATTTATCAAAAATTCGTAGTTGTAATTCACGTCGTTTTCGTTCTGCAAGAACTCCCACAAATCGCAACGGCAAACGTCGACGTTGATTTGGGATTTACCTCTTGCGAATTTGACGATATGCTCGATTCTGTTTTGGCGCAGGAGCAAATCGAGCCTGCTTTTTGCGTTGCGGTAAAGCAATTTCGATTTTTCTACGTCGTGATCGGGCCAAAGTGCAGAAATCATCTCCGCCATAGACACGGAATTGCCCTGTCTATAAAACAAATATGCGAGCATTTCTTTTGCTTTCGACAGCGAAAAATCCACGCTTTTGCCGTCTATTCTGAGGTCGAAAACGCCGAAAGTCTGTGCGTAGATATCTCTATCCGATTCCATACTCTCTTTTATGTGCACGATCGCGTTATGCAGTTTTTCTCTTGTGTATGGCTTGTAGCAAAATCCAATTACGTTGTCGCCGACTTCTTCTCTTACCGCGCTCTCGTCCTGAATATATCCCGTGACGAAAACGATTTTGATTTTAGGATTGATTTGCACGAGTTTTTTTGCAAGATCCACACCGTTGATCCCGGGCATCATCACGTCCAAAAACGCGGCGTCAACCGCATGTTTTTGCGTATAATCCAAAAGCACGTCGATGTTGTTCATAAACATCGAAACCTGAATCGAACCGTAATCCACAACGTTTTCGATAAAGTTTTTCAAAGGATTGAGTTCGTCGTCAACGACCACTATATTCATTTTTATCCTCCTTCGGAACGGTGATGGTCACCTTCGTTCCGCACCCCGGTTTAGTATCTACCGCAACCTCGAATCCCGTGATAAAGCATATCCTTTCTCTCGCGTTGCGCAAGCCAACGGAAGTCGGTTTGACCTCGTTCAAATCGAATCCGCAGCCGTTGTCTTCGATTGTGATAATCACGTTGTCGTCGCCGTCGTCGTCAGCCTTTATAAGCACGTAACCGTCGGGATCGTCAACGATTCCCGAGTACTTTATGGCGTTTTCGACAAAAGGCTGTAATGACAGAACCGGCACTTTAACGTCATAATTTCCTATGTCTAACAGTAGATTTATGCAATTACCTTTGCTCAACTCAACGAGTCTTACGTAGTTAATAACGTTGTTGACTTCCTCGTCGAGTCCCACCGATGTTTTGTGATCGGCGTCGACGAGAGTCCTTAGGTGCGAGGCAAATTCCGATATGGCCTCGTCGCCTTTGTCAAGGCTTGCGTGATACACCGCTTGTATTGAAGCAAGGCTGTTGAAAATGAAATGCGGCTTGATTTGCGCCTTTAGCATATTGTTGCTGATTTCGGCAAGTTTTCTCTTGTACGATTCCGTTTGGAGTGCAGCCTTGTTTTTGTCCGCAATCTTTATGAAGTGCATCGTGAAAATCGCAAACATAATAAGCACCATTGCCAAAGCGGCAACCGATTCCGTGCCGATTATGATTGCCTCGAGCATATCGAGCATCTGCGAACCGACTATGACCGTCAGACCGAACAGAACGACTATGTACACTTTTGCGAATCTCACGCCGTCGTAAACGGACTTGAACACGGGATAATAAAGTTGCATCATACACACGATTTGGATAATCGGCGGAATAATGCGTTCCTTGTATCCGCTCAGCGAATAAAACGCCGCAATACACCCTACGTTGATAAGGCTAATCAGCGCAATCTCCCACTTTTTTGGCACTTTCATAATACCGTTTTTATTGAGATGCACGCAGAAAAGAACTATCGTAACTATTGAAAACGCATAAAAAACTTCGGCTATGCAATTGTACAGAAGCGCGTTTGTGCTCAGCGAGAAATTCATAAGAATATCCACGGAGAATATGTACATCAAAACGATGAACAAAAGCAAAACCGTCAGCGACCACGAACGTCCTTGTTGCTCTTTGTAAATAATATTTGCGATAATATTGAGGAGAAGCAGAGCGAGCATCAAGCCCAAAACGACGAAAGCGAGTTGATCGCCGATCATAATCTGATTCGTTTTGAAATCCGAGCGCAGATAAAACGCATAGTGCATACCGCCCTCGTTGTTGTTGGATATTTCCACCACGACGTCGAGCACTTCGCCCTCGCTCACCTTGTACGGATACATGTTTTCCGCTCTGCCGTTGGATTTCGTGCCGTTCACGTCCTTGGACATAACGCCGTATTCAACGTTCAGAACGCCGTTTATATAAGTGCGATAAGCGCCGTCGTAATTGTTGGCAAAAACGAGAATTTCAAGCCCGGGTTTGACGTTTTCCACCGTGAGCCTGAACGAACCATACCCCGTTCTCGGCAATTTCTGTCCGCTGTTTGTGGTCTTCCCCGTCCACACGTCGGGCATAGACAAAAATCCGTCGGGCTCTGCGTTCTGAAGGTTGTCGGTGATTATCCACTTCTCGTAGTAGTATTCCCATTCGCCCGGAAGCACCACCCAATCTTCTCTGCCGTTCATATCTATTTTGCCGTGTTCGATTAGCGGCATATGGTAAATTTGAGGCAAGTAATGCGAGCAAACGTAAGTCAAAACCAAAATTAGCAGCGTTGCCAAAGCAAACGCAACGCTCCATATGACCGATTTGACTTTTTTGTTGCTTTTGATGCTCATATCCTCCCCCTGAAAGTGCAAAAAACAGTCTGAAAACTTAATTCATTTCGTTTTTCGCCTGGCGGACGGCGATTGCGAGTTGTCCTGCGCAGGACGTGTCCTTGAAGCCGCACTTGACGTCTTTGAGTTTGCTTTCGATTTGATCGACCGTCATACCGTCAACCAAAATGGGAATGGCTTTGAGATTGCCGGGGCAACCTCCCACGAAGCGAACGTTGGTGATAACGTCGCCGTCGATGTCGAAAGATATTTCTCTTGAGCAAGTGCCTTGCGTTTTGTACGTGTAATGCATAAAAATACTCCTATATGAACGAATTTTGTGAATCTTTGCGGACTATCTTGACCTCAAAGAATCGTCAGTCAAACTTATATTCTATCAACGTCTTGTCGCCTTCGAGAGTTTTGACTTTTACGCCGCTCTCGTCTAAAATCGCATACGAGCGTTCGACTCCTTCGGGAGAAAGTCCGAGCGCACCCACGCAGATATAAGCGACACCGTCGCAAACTTTGAGCATAGCGCGGTGGAAATGCCCGTAAAAGACGATATCTCCGCTTTTTGCGTCCTTGCTCGGCAAATCGGGATTGCATTTATGCCCGTGAGTGAAAAACACTCTGCGACCTTGCCAATCCGTCGAAAAATCTTCTCTTATGGGAAAGTCGCTTATCATCTGATCCACTTCGCTGTCACAGTTGCCTTTGATTACGGTGATAAAATCCTTTGAATCGTTGAGCATTTTTGCAACGATCATAGGCGCATAGCCTTCGGGGAACGGATTGCGAGGGCCGTGATTGTATATATCGCCGAGCAACACGACTTTTGCGTCGTCGCCTTGCTTTCGAGCGTCGTTTACGATATCGAGAAATCTTTTGATATTTGCGCTCGAACCGTGAATGTCCGAACCGATAAAGAGTTTCATTTCAATTCTCCTTTTCTTTTCAATGCGAGTATATCACAAGTATAGCGGATAGTCAAAAGTTACGTTCAAAATTGCCTCATTTTGCGAGATTTGCTCTTGCGAGAACAGTATAGATATGTTATACTAATGTAAACTATTTGGAGGAAAGTATGAAAACAGTAAGACTTCGCACACCTTTCGAGGTTGGCTCAACACCGCTTGCGGAATATCCGCGTCCCCAGTTTGCAAGAAACAGTTACGTCACGCTCAACGGCGAATGGGACTATGCCATTTTGCGCAAGAGTGAAAGTTTCGGCGGAAAATATCAAGGCAAAATCCTCGTTCCGTTTTCTCCCGAGTGTTTGCTTTCGGGACTTCCCGAGGGCACGAGAGTCACGCCCGACGACGCACTTTATTATCACCGCACCTTCAATCTTGACGAGAGTTTCGTCAAAGCAGTGACGGTTTTGCACTTCGACGCGGTGGATATGATTTGCTCCGTCAAACTCAACGGCATTTCGGTCGGCGACCATATCGGCGGTTACGTTCCCTTCTCTTTCGACGTTTCGGGCGCAGTCAAGGCGGGCGAAAACGTCATCGAACTCGTCGTCACAGACCCCTGCGACACGAGTTATCACACTCACGCAAAACAATCCTCGAAACCGGGCGGAATCTGGTACACTCCGCAATCGGGTATCTGGCAAAGCGTATGGCTTGAAAGTATGGACGAAGTCTACCTCAAAGACGTCACCATCGTGCCCGATATCGACACCGATACCATCAACTTCAAGTTTGACAAATCTGCAAACGTCCCCGTCGACGTCATCATTATGGACGGCAATGACGCAATATATTCTGGACAATTCGCAGGCGACACCGCAAGCATAAAACTTGAAAATTACGAACTTTGGTCACCCGAAAACCCCAAACTCTACGACGTAGCGTTCAAAGTGGGCAACGATATAGTCAAATCCTACTTCGGTATGCGCAAGTTCAGTTGGGTCACAGACAGCAAGGGCTTCAAACGTATGGGTCTCAACAACAAGCCTTACTTCCACACGGGACTTCTCGACCAAGGTTATTGGTCGGACGGTATGCTCACTCCGCCCTCCAACGCGGCGCTCGAGTGGGACGTCAAAATGGTCAAATCAATGGGCTTCAATATGCTTAGAAAGCATATCAAAATCGAGCCTCTTCGCTGGTACTATCACTGCGACAAAGAAGGCATTTTGGTGTGGCAAGATATGGTCAGCGGCGGCACGAAGTACAACCTTATGTACATAGGACTTCTCGCAACCGTGTTTGAATACCACATCAAAGACGACAACGAAGCAGGCTACAAGAAACTCGCACGCGCAGACAAAGAGAGTCGCGACGAGTTTGAAAACGAACTTCGCGTGACGATGAATCATCTCAAAAACGTCGTTTCGCTCGCGGTATGGGTGCCCTTCAACGAAGGCTGGGGACAATTCGATTCCGTGCGTATAACCAAAGAGATGAAGAAGATCGACCCCACTCGTCTTATCGACAGCGTCAGCGGTTGGAACGATCAAGGCAAAGGCACTTCTGACACGAAGAGTTTGCACATTTACTTCAAGCCTTTGTTCGTGCCGAGAAACGACGACCGTTGCTATATCCTCAGCGAATTCGGCGGCTACGCAATCAAGACGGAAGGTCATATGTACTCTCCCGACAATCAATTCGGATACCGCATTTACAAGAAGCCCGAAGCACTTGCAAAGGCAATCAAAAAGCTCTACGAAAAGACTATCGTGCCTAAGATCGACAGAGGTCTTTCCGCAACCGTTTACACCGAAGTGAGCGACGTCGAGCAAGAAATGAACGGTCTTGTGACCTTCGACAGACGCGTCATCAAAGTGCCCGTCGACCTTATGCGCGAGATCAACGCACAACTGGTCATCAAAGACTGATATCGCAATAACGCCACTTTACACTGACGGATTGTAAGCGTAAAGTGCCGATCGTGCGATAATTGCATAACAAATCATAATAATCGCAACAACCGTTTTGCGCTTCGTTTTATGTGAGCGAAGCGCAAAACATAAAGTTTTTTATTTCACTCTACAGGACAAAACAATGAGCATTGCTGACAAAATTTTTATCGATACTTGCAGACAAATTCTTGACGAAGGAATAAGTGATGAAAACCTCCCCGTCCGCCCAAAATGGCTTGACGGAACGCCTGCGCACACCATAAAAAAGTTCTGCATCGTCAACAGATACGACCTTTCAAAAGAGTTTCCGATCATCACGCTTCGTCGCACCGCTTTCAAATCCGCAATCGACGAAATCCTTTGGATTTGGCAAAAAAAGAGCAACAACGTACACGATTTGAACTCGCATATTTGGGACAGTTGGGCGGACGAAACGGGCTCTATCGGCAAGGCGTACGGCTATCAACTCGGCAAAAAAAGCATCTATCCGGAGGGCGAATTCGACCAAGTGGACAGAGTGCTTTTTGACCTCAAACACAATCCGCAATCGAGGCGTATCCTCACCAATATCTACAATTTTGAGGACTTGCACGAGATGCACCTCTACCCTTGCGCATACTCGATGACTTTAAACGTCACGGGCAACAAACTCAACGGAATCCTCAATCAACGCAGTCAGGATACACTCACCGCAAACAATTGGAACGTTGTGCAATACGCAGTGCTTTTGCATATGTTTGCGCAAGTGAGCGGACTCGAAGCAGGTGAATTGGTGCACGTGATAAGCGACGCTCATATTTACGACCGTCACGTGCCCATCGTCGAAGAAATTCTGAAGAATCCGCAATACCCTGCTCCGACCTTCAAAATGAACAAGGATATCAAGAACTTCTACGATTTTACCGTTGACGATTTTGAACTCGAAAACTATCAGTACACCAAACTCGACAAGAAAATCGAAGTGGCAATCTGACAAGAACCGAGGTTGCAATCCGACATAATACGTGCGACAATCCGACATAATACGTGCGACACTGACAAAAATTAAGGTTGCAATCCGACATAATTCGACAGATTTTTATATCAAAAATCCGCACAAAATATCAAAAATCGGTTGTAAAAAAGTTCAAAAACGTGCCAAAAACCGCTTAAAAACGCACGAAAAACAACTCGAAATCGCATAAAATCTCAAAACGAAATCGCACAAGCAAACAACCTCAAATCAACGGTCGTTCGCAAAGTGAAAACACATTGAGGCAACCTTAAATTTTCAGTCACTCACAACGCAAGCGAAATGAGCGGCAACAGAAAATCGGCGGTCGCTCGCGAACGAACGAGATCGGGAAAAAACGAAAATGAAAACAATATTTGCAGTCGACAACAAATGGGGATTGGGCAAGCAAAACGGCTTGCTGTTTTCTCTCAAAGAAGATATGCGCCATTTCGTTGCGCACACCAAAGACAAGATTGTCGTTATGGGCAGCAACACCCTGCTCTCTTTGCCGAACGGTATGCCACTCAAAAATCGAACGAATATCGTTCTCAATCCAAACGGTGACGACGAGGACGCAAAAGAGAAAGGATATATCCTTGTCAAATCCCTTGACGAATTGTTTGCGACGCTCAAAAAATGCGACCTCGAACAAGTTTACGTCATAGGAGGCGCGATGATGTATCGCACGCTTCTGCCCTACTGTGACACGGCGTATGTCACCAAAGTTGACGCAGACGGAGGCGCGGAAGTTTTCCACGAGAATCTCGATCAACTCGAAAACTGGCAACTCGTCGAACAAGGCGAGCCAATCGACGACAACGGATATAAGATTTGCTTCTGCACTTATAAGAATAATGCTGTAAAAGAGTTTTAGTATTCTTTTATTACAAAAACTCATTCAGGGCGGCACTTATACGCTAAATCTGCAATTTCGCAGACGCGATAAAAAACCGACGTCCGCCCTCTTTATAGGGCGGACTTTTGACGTACACTTATTCGAAGCGTACTTATTAACGGTATGTGCTTATTCAAAGACGAAACACGAGCCGCAAGGCGGCGAGCATATGAGCGCCGAACTATCGTCGCACACAAGC
>URNP01000032.1 GCA_900549225.1 uncultured Eubacteriales bacterium
CGGCTCGCGGCAATACGCACACTTGCGTGTTGCCGTTGCCTCAGGGACGGTTTTTGTTCAATTCATAAATTATTTTCTGCGCAAAGTTTTTGGATATTCCCTCAACCTGTGCCAATTCCTCGACGCTTTTTCTCTTGATTTCTTCCACCGAGCCGAACTCTTTTATAAGTCTTGCGCACGTTTTTTCACCAACGCCGTCTATGCTTTTCAGCACGCTTTCGCTGAGGTGTTTGCTGCGCAAATGTCTATGGAAGGTGATTGCAAATCTATGCGCTTCGTCACGGATTCGTTGCAAAAGTTGAAGCGCAACGCTATCCTTGGGAAGAATAATCGAGGTTTTTGGGTCGCTACCCAAAAACACTTCTTCTTCTCTTTTTGCGAGCGACAAAATCTCGATATCTTCTCTGCCCGTCTCTTTTTGCGCCTCTTTGGCGTATGCGAGTTGTCCTTTGCCGCCGTCTATCACCAAAAGATCGGGTACGGAAGAAAAACTCTCGTCCTCGCTCGTTGCGATTTCGTTGAGTCTGCGCACAAGCACTTCTTTCATGCACGCAAAGTCGTTGTTGCCTTCAACCGTCTTGATTTTGAACTTGCGATAATGCGATTTTTTGGGTTCGCCGCCCTCGAACACAACCATACTCGCCACTTTATCCGTGCCCGATATATGCGAAATATCGTAACATTCCATTCTGTTTGGCAAGGTTTTGAGGTTGAGGATTTCTCCGAGTTGCCTTACAGCGCCCTTCGTACGAAGCACCTTTCTTTCCTCTTGCGTGCCGTGCTTCGTCATAGCGTCGTACGCATTGGAGTGCGCAAGTTCGAGCAACTGTTTTCTCACGCCCTGCTTGGGTTCAACCACTCTGACCGTATGCGCGCAAAGCGTATTTATCGTTTGTTCGAGCGATTCGACGTCCGCCACGTTGTCCGTGACGATTTCGTCGCAAAGCGGTGCGTTGTTTTGATAGTATTGCAAAAGATAACTTGCGATATCCTCGTCGCAAGATTCGGACACGACGTTTTCTCCGCCCACGAGTTTACCTGCACGCACGACGAGCATACTGATTGCCGACACCACGCCGTTGGTTTCAAACGCAAACACGTCGAGATTGAAGTCTTTTGGCAGTGCGCTCACTTGTTTTCGCACGAGTTTATCCAAAAGCGCAAGTTTATTGCGATAATTCAGCGCAACCTCGAAGTTCTCTTCCGCCGCAAACTTCATCATCTTTTCTTTGAGCGTTTTTTCGACTTCGCGATCGTTTCCCTTCAGAAAGTCGATGACTTTTTGCATTTCCGTCTTATACTCTTGGTCGCTCACTTTATGCGTGCAAGGCGCGAGGCATCTGCCAAGGTGCATATTAAGGCACGGCCTTGAGGGCTTTGACAAATCGCGCTTACACTCTCGCACGGCAAACGCCGTATGAATGAGATCGAATATATCCTTGATATTGACGGATTGCATATACGGCCCGAAATACTTTGCCCCGTCGTTTTTGAGTTTACGCACGAGTTCGATTCTCGGGTACGGCTCGTGCATATCGATGCGCAAAAACGGATACGCCTTGTCGTCCTTGAGAAGAATATTATATTTTGGCGAGTGTTTTTTGATGAGATTATTTTCCGTCAAAAGCGCGTCGACTTCGCTTGCGCAAATGATATAGCGAAAATCGGCAACGTGCTCGAGCATTGCCATAACTTTTGCCGTACGATTTGAAAGATTGAAAAAATACGAGCGAAGCCTGTTTTTCAGATTTTTGGCTTTGCCGACGTAAATAATTTCACCTTGCTCGTCAAGCATCATATAGACGCCGGGATTATCCGGGACGTCTTTGATTTTCGCTTTGAAATCTACCATAATTTGTCTATTTATCTATTTTACACGATTCGTGTTTTGTGCGTATATCTTCTAAAATTACACATTTCGCAACACTTTTCGTGTTTTATGTCGCTTTTTGTTCAGCCGTTTTTGACCGTTCTGCTTATTTTTTACCACGTTATCGTTCGTTTTGTAAAAAACCTGTGTACGCTTCGTGTTCTACATGCGCTTTCCGTTATATCGGTTTTGTTTTGAGATTTGACGCAAATCCAAAACTTTTCATTTTAATATCCTACGCACACTTACTCTCAAACTCGCTTTTCTTTTCCGGTTTAAGGGTGTTCTTATATTTGTTGAGTGCAATTATCCGTTTCGATTTTTCTGCACCGACAAAGTCACGCATCACGATATTCACGCAGTCAAAATAATCTTTGCCTTGCAATGACGAAATAAAACTCGTAGCGTTTTCGTTGTGCGTTCCCTCATAAAACTGTGGCCCTATTATCAAGATCGGATCTGTGAGTTGCATTTGCATTACAAACAAGCCGCCTTCACTTTGCCTATACTTTTCAACGTATTCGTCGATTGCCACTTTCAAATACTCTTTTGACGTTTTGCGATTGAGCGAGGAGTCGTAGAAAGATTGCAAACTGCTTCCGTCTCTCGTGCCTTGATCGTTGTTTCTTTGAAACAAGTAGTTTTTGCCTTCGACGTAATCAGACTTTGCAGTGTTTCCAAACTCGTTGCCCCAAAACACGATAGCCTTTCCTCTTGCCTCGCCGAGAGTGAGATCATTCACAAATTCGACGTCGGATTTTTCGCCGTCGTTGACAACCATAAGTCCGTCAAGTTTTTCGCAAAGCACTCCGTCAACGCATGCCATAGCCACGTCGCCGCCTTTGAAGTGCTGAAAATCGAGGATGAGCGTCTCGCTCGGATTATTTTGCAAAAATTCTTTCACGTCGTCAATTATCGGCTCGAAATTTCCTTTGGAGATAGGTCCGTGAAATATAAACATATTGCCGTACTTATGTTGCACGCGGATATCGAAATATCTCACGCCGCATTGCATTTGCAATTTTATGCTCCTATTCTGCGTTCTTGCCGCCCACATCATCTCAACCGTACCCGCGTCGTGCGAGCCGGGGATAACGACGTCTTTCAACAGCGCACCGTCACTGACGTAACTCATCCATTCATTCAAAAACTCGTCCGGCAATTGTCTGTCAAGCGCCTTGCTTCCCACGCCGACCATCGAAGCGGCGACGACTATAATGCAAAGCAAAACGCATCCGATAACTATCATTGCGATTCCTGTTTTTTTTACTCATAATCCACCTCGACAATATTTTAGCAGTTATCGGGCGCAAAATCAACGGCAATGCGATTCTTTCTAAACTACGTCGCAAAGATTATTCCCGCGAAAGTTCGAAAATCAAAACAACGAAAGGTACTTTGTTTAAGTCGGCGTTAATACGCAAAAAAAACCGCTTCCCGTCAAACGTTTCGGCAGAGTGCAATCAAGAATATTTAGTAAGACGACGTCTCACAGCGTTTTATTGCAGAAGCAATTGCTCGTGCTCGTCGTAGAAGTCGTGTCGAAATCCGAAGAATTGGTAAACGCAAGAGCGGCAAGTATTCCGATCATCACCGCCGTTTCCCGCCTTGAAAAATCTCCGTCTGAGATAAACACGATCATAACGATCAGCAAAAACAGATACCAATTGTCCTCAAACACACTCCACCTCTTTGACTTTTTACCACAATATGTCGCAAAATACGCCAAAGTTACAAAAACTTCGCTTTCATATATGCGCTAAACTCTACGTATGGAAACGAAGATCGATTATCTCGACGAGCAAACCGTCATAGACTATATTCCTCGCAACGCAACGCTTCATTCGCTTGCGGAATTTTTTTCAGCGTGCAGCGACGCAACCCGCAACAAAATCATATGCGCGCTTTGCATAAGCGAAATGTGCGTGAGCGATTTATCGCGAATCCTCAAAATAAATCAAACGACTTGCTCGCACCAACTCAGACTTTTGCGCGCCGCCGATATAGTCACACAACGCCGTGAGGGAAAGGTCATCTACTATTCTCTCAAAAACAGAAAAATCGAAAACGTCTTGCTTGCCGGCGTGGATTTTCTCGATCTATAATTCGCCGCAAATCGCAATAGTCACACAATTTATATAGCAGTCCGAAAAACTTGCAAAAAGCAAGACTCAACTTATGTCTATATCCAAACCTTCCTTATGAAAGACAGCCACTCAAACTTTGAGTGGCTGTCTTTCATACGTCTTATTTTGAGGTAACTACAAATCAAATTTAACTCAATTTCTTCCAAACGGATCTTGCGAATCGTCCTCCGCATCCGTTTTAGAATCATCGCTATCGTCTCCGTCCGAGCGTTGCGAATCTTGCAAATCGTCGCCGTTTCCAAATCCGTTATTATCGTCCGAAAACTCGTCAAACGGACTATCTCCGCTCGGGCGTTCTTCATCGTCATCATCAAATACTTCGCCGTTTTCTTCGTGCTTTGCGTGATGGCTTTCGCTCTTGCGAAGAGCCTTACCGACGACGATCGTCATACGTTTATAAATAAATTGAAGCGCATAATCGAGCGCAATCAGCACCACCGTTCCGCCGAGCGCAATCATCCAATATTGTATCTTATCGACAATGGACGAGTCGATGACGATATTGTGACAAACGAAGTACAACAGCGCAAGCGCGCCGTTGATATACACGATTTTGATTATGAGTTGCACCCACCGGTTTATTTTGTCCGAATGGTTGAGCATGATGCCCGATATGATTGCCATCGGCCCGAAGTATACGACGTATCCCATAACCGAAAACACGTCGCCGGCGACCAAAAACGACAATCCCGCAGACGCCATGTACGCCAAAATCGACGACAGGTAATATTTTTGCGAAAGCGGAACCATAAGCGCAACGGATGCGGCAATAAAAAACGCAATCGTACTGAATCTCACAACGACGCCGAGCCAAACCATAAGCAAAGCGACCGCCGCACTTATGCCGGCAAGCGCAACGCGGTAGACCGCTTCTTGACGTGAGATTTTCTTGCGATTGCGTTTCATAGATATATATTTTAGATAATTAAGGTTGCAATTGCACAGGCAGGAACGTACTCTGTGTACGTGACTGTTTAGACAATTGCGCCTGACGCAGTTATTCGCTCAATAGTGCACTTTGTATTCGGCACAAAACCCAACAAAAAATGTGATATTGAGATGAAGAACAAGGAAGAGTTCCTTGAGACAGATAGGAGCGTACTTGTCGTACGTGACTATTTGGCGAAAGGACTCTGACGCAGTTATTCGCTCAATAGCGCATTTTTTAGCATTCGGCGCAAAACCCAACAAAAAATGTGATATTGAGATGAAGAACAAGGAAGAGTTCCTTGAGACAGATAGGAGCGTACTTGTCGTACGTGACTATTTGGCGAAAGGACTCTGACGCAGTTATTCGCTCAATAGCGCATTTTAGCAGCAGCGAATCAAGTCGCCCCCCATACACTCACAACAACAATCCGCACACCAAAGCGCTTGACAAGTGGTGCAAATTCCGTCGGCAACGTCGGAATCGTGTTGGGAGTAGGTACGATTCGAGGCTTGATCGGACTTGCCGTAAACGCCTTGCGAGCCTTGCTTGTCGTACGGACGAGAACCGTCGATTTTCTTTTTGAGGTTGTCGAGCGCACGCGTATATTTGGTGTTGGAAGGATCCATTTCGATTGCCAATTCCAACTGCTTTTTGCTGTCGTTGAGCCAGTTCTTTTCGTAGAAAACGATGGACTGATAATAGTGCCACTCTGCACCGCGGTAGGATATTTCGTCAAGAGCGCGTTGTGCCGCTTCGACGTCTTTGTTGCGGATTGCGTTGCGCACCGCCTCCAAAGAGGAATCGCCCTCGCCCGAAACCGTAGCGGATTCGTGCGAGATTTCCATTGCTTGCTGATACGCCTCGTCGAGTTGACCGAGCATACGAGCGGCTTGCGCGCCGTTTTCGCCCTCGTCGAAAACGTGCTCCTGATAATAGGCGCGCTTTTTCTTATATGCTTCGAGAATTTCGCTTTGCGAGGAATCCTTGCTTATACCGAGAATCACAAACGGGTCATTCGGCATTTATCTTCTCCTTTGAGCAGTCGCTCCAATTGCATTTTGATTCCGAGGTAAATGGTGTTGCTCAGCACTCCCTCGTACATTTCGATTTTCATATCGTTGTATGATCCGACCATCTTATTATAGGTCGAATTGAGCAAAAACGAGAGTTCATCTGCGTTTTTTGCAAAATAATCTTTCTTTTCGGTGCATTTCCCGTAATTAAGCACCAACGGATTATATTCTCCCGACACACTGTCTTTTTGCACGTCGTCAACGGCGTCGAGAAGGTATATGAGTCTTCCGAGGTTGTAGCAAAAAGTGTCGATATTGTCGTCGGTGTCGATAAGACGTCTCGTCATATCGCGCATAAGCGTTGCAAAGGTATCTGCAACTCTGTCGATACTGTCGCAGTTTTCTCTCTCGAGCGCTCTCAAATCGGCAAAACTTTTTTTCATCATCTCGTCGATTTCCGGCAATCGTTTTGCGGCTTTCTTCTTACGCGGCGCAAGCATACTCTTTGGCACGGCGCGCGATTTTTTGCCGTCAAAAACGTCGTCCTCAAGATTGTAGTACACGAGCATAACCGCAATATCGGCTATCTTTTTCGACAACTCGTCGGTCTTTACGACCACTTTTTTCTTGCCGTTATACGCGCAGAGTTTGCGCTCGAATTTGACGGGCGTATTCGTCAGCGAGTGCAAAAGCACGTTGTAGAACGTCACGTCGTAGTTGGTACAAAGCCTCGTAAATTCCGCTCCCGTCTCGCCGAGTGTCTTGCAAAGTCCGCAATAAAAGGATTGGAACACGTTGAAATCCTTGATATACATATTAAGTTTATCGGGGATGACGTATCCGAACATTTCTTTGCCTCTTTGCCTTATTATATTCTATATTCTTTAAACGATCCTTAAAATCACACCGTGACGAATCCGACTTTTCTGTACACTTTGGACAAGGTCTTGTTTGCGATTCTGCTTGCCTGCTCTGCGCCCTCGCGCATAATCTGTTCGAGATAACTCTTGTCGGAAACGAGGCGCTTATGCTCTTGCTGTATGGGGCGCAGATATTCGACGACGGCTTCGCCGACTCTCGTCTTGAAATCCGCGTATGACGAAGAAGAAAATTCGCTTTCCACTTGCTCGACGGGCGTATCGGTGATGACGCTGTATATCGTGATAAGGTTGCTTATGCCGGGTTTGGTCTCGTCGAAAACGATTCTGTTGTCGCAATCGGTGACCGCTCTTTTGAACTTACGCATAATGGTATCGGGATCGTCCAAAAGATGAATGACGCCGTTCGTATTGTCGTCGGTCTTACCCATTTTCGTTGTCGGGTCGAGAAGATTGAAAATCTTTGCGCCTTGTTTTGGGAAGATTCCGTCGGGAACGACGAAAGTCGGCGAATACTTCGAGTTGAATCTTTGCGCGATATCTCTTGCAAGTTCGAGGTGTTGTTTCTGATCCTTGCCGATCGGCACGTAATCCGCCTGATAGAGCAAAATATCTGCCGCCATAAGCGTTGGATATGTGAACAGACCGAGATTCACGTTCTCGGGTGCTTTCTGACTCTTTTCCTTGAATTGAGTCATACGGCTTGCCTCGCCGAATTGCGTGTTGCAATTGAGCACCCACGCAAGTTCTGCGTGTTGCGGCACTTGCGACTGCACGAAAAGAATCGTCTTTTGAGGATCGAGTCCTATTGCGAGAAACAACGCCATAAAGTCGTAAGTGCGACGGCGAAGATCCGCAGGGACGTTATCGACGGTGATTGCGTGCATATCGGCAACCGTATAAATGCACTGATACTCGTCTTGCAATTTGACCATATTTTTGAGCGCGCCGATATAGTTGCCGAGTTGCAAATCACCCGTCGGCTTCAATGCGCTATACACTATTTTTTGTTTTTGTTCTTCCATAATAACCACTTTATATCGTCGATTCACACGCATAAAACCGCTTTTTGTGCGATTTATACACTTTCGACCGTTTTTATCAGTTTATTCCGTTCGCTATATCGAGAACGGTTTGTCTTAGTTGATCTGCGCTTATGACCTCGTCGTGAATTTCCTCTGCCTCTTCAAGTTCGAGTATGCAGTCGGGGCATTCGAGCGCGGTGAGATTGTAGAGTTTGACGATCGCCTTATACGGATCTTTTTCTCTCCATCCGATTGCGCCGAGCACGTCCACGGGGAATTTGTACGGGTTTGCCGTTGACAAAATGACGGTCGGAGTCTCATCGTCCGTTTCGCAGGAGTAGTCGTTATACACGCTCGCCGCCACCGCCGTATGCGGATCCATAATATAGTCGTCAAGATCGAAGAAAGTCGATATTGCGTTTTTCGTATCCTCTTCGTCCGCCCAACCTGCAACGAACTTTGACGTATCCACTTCGTCGAGATCTATCTCGAATCTGCCCGTCTTTTTCAAATCGGCGTAGAGCTCACGCACTTTTTGATCGTCGCGATCGTACAACTCGAAGATCAGCCTTTCGAGGTTGCTCGAAATCAGAATATCCATAGACGGCGACATAGTTTTGAAAAAGTCGCGATTGAGATCGTACACTCCGTCGTTGAACAAATCGGTCAGAGCGTTGTTTGCGTTTGAAGCGACCACGAGTTTTTCGATAGGCAGCCCCATACGATAGGCGTAATAACCTGCAAGCACGTCACCGAAATTTCCCGTCGGCACGGCAAAATTGATTTTGTCGCCGAGCCTGATTTCTCCGCTGTCCACGAGGTCACAATATGATGAAATATAGTATGCGATTTGAGGGGCGAGCCTGCCCCAATTGATTGAATTGGCAGAGGACATAGTGATGCCTTTTGCCTTCAACGCGCTCACGACTTCCGCGTCGTTAAATATGCGCTTCACTGCGTTTTGAGCGTCGTCGAACGTGCCTTTCACGCCAAATACGTGCAGATTGTCGCCCTCTTGGGTGACCATTTGTTTGCGCTGTATGCAACTTACGCCGTTTTGCGGATAAAGCACCAAAACGTACGTTCCCTCGACGTTCTTGAACCCTTCGAGCGCGGCTTTTCCGGTATCTCCGCTCGTAGCGGTGAGGATCAAAGTTCTATCGGTTACGCCGAGTTTTTTCTTGCTTGCGGTGAGCAGATACGGCAAAAGCGTGAGTGCCATATCCTTAAAAGCGCAAGTCGGCCCGTGCCAGAGTTCGAGCATATACAATCCGTCCTCGACTTTTACGAGAGGACACACCTCCTCGTCGTCGAAGCGGTTATAGGCTCGCTTGGTATAGCCCAAAAGTTCTTCGAAAGAAAACTCATCGAGGTACAGCGACAAGATTTTTGCCGCTCTTTCGGGGTAGTCGAGCGGGATGAGATTTTCAAGGTCGGCAAGACTCAAAATCGGGAATGACGACGGAACGAAAAGTCCGCCGTCATCCGAAATGCCTTTTACGATAGCCTCGCTTGCAGAAATCTCGATATTTGAATTTCTGGTGCAAGTGTATTTCATCTTTTCGTTATGCGCGAATGAAGTCAGGGAAATTCTCTTCGTTTTCGCTCACGGTGACCACGAATTTGGTATCCGTATTTTTTGCAACCTCTCTGAGATCGTCAAAGAAGTCTTTCATCTCGAAGACGGTTTTAGCGAGCATTCTGTGTGCGCCGTCGATATAGAGAGTTTCGATATCGTGGTTGCCTGCGAGCAAACCTTTTATAAAGCCGATAAGCGCTTCTTCGCTTACGGGAGCGTCGCCTTTTTTGAGTTGTTTGGCGTTGACCATGCGGACTCTGTAATTGAGAGAATACATATATCTGTCCGTATCCGTCACGAAAACGATGTCGCCTTTAGCGGTTTCGACGTTGTCGTTTGCCATATCGATGATGATTTTGGTTTTCCCCGTGCCTTTAGCACCGGTGATAAATTTGATCATAAGCACCTCCGCTTATTTATATTCACATACATTATATATAAAATACTCTGCGATTTCAACCCGCAATTTTCAAAACCGCGCACTTTTTTTGACATGTCGTCGTCAATACTGCGACAAAAACTGACTGAACGGCCGCTTTTTTTCGTAGTTATCGCCAATCTCTCAATTGAACCCGCTTAAAAAACGGCTTGTAGGCATGCTCTTGGAGCAAATGGTTGCGATTGTTGCAATTCGATCGCACTTTCTTCGTCACTCGATGTTTTCAAGCATCTTGTTTTGCACTGCGATTTGAAGCGCGGAAATCATCTCGTCGAGATCGCCGAGCATAAACTTATCGATATTGTAAAGCGTCAGCCCGATACGGTGATCGGTGACTCTGCCTTGCGGGAAATTGTAAGTCCTGATTCTTTCGCTTCTATCCCCCGTACCCACTTGTGCTCGGCGGTTTTCGGCGTATTCCTTTTCAGCTTGCGACTGATAGAAGTCGTACACTCTCGATTTAAGCACTTTTAGTGCTTTTTCTCTGTTTTTGATCTGACTTCTTTCGTCCTGGCACTCAACCACTATCCCCGTAGGAATGTGCGTCATACGGATTGCGCTCTCGGTCTTATTGACGTGTTGACCGCCTGCGCCGCCCGAGCGGTAAGTATCCACTTTTATATCGTTTTCGTTGAGATTCACCTCAACGTTCTGCGCCTCGGGGAGCACCGCCACGGTAACGGTAGAGGTATGAACTCTGCCCTGCGATTCGGTTTCGGGCACGCGTTGCACCCTATGCACGCCGCTTTCAAACTTGAGTTTTCCCCAAACGCCCTTGCCCGTAATCATAAACACGAGTTCCTTCGCGCCGCCGAGTTCGGTGAAATTCATATTGACTTCTTCCACCTTCCAGCGGTTATTTTCGGCGTAATGGCGATACATTTTCATAAGTTCTGTTCCGAACAGAGCCGCCTCGTCGCCGCCTGCGCCCGCGCGTATTTCCATAATGACGTTGTTGTCCTCGTTGGGGTCTTTGGGCAAAAGGGAGATTTTGAGGTCGGTTGCGTCCTTATCGAGAGCCTCTCGCAAATCGTCGAGTTCTTGTTTAAGGAGCGCCTTCATATCGGGGTCGGTTTCCGCCGCCGCCATAGCCTCGCAGTCATCGAAATCCTTTTTATGCTTTTTGTAGACGGAATATATCTCGCAAATCGGCATAAGGTCGGAATGTTCCTTTGAAAGTGCCTTGAATTTCTCTTGGTCGGATATATTCTCGCTCAGAGAAAGAAGTGCGCCTACTTCCTCGCATCTTGCCTCGATTTTGTCTAATTTTTGGAGCATTCCGTCTGAAATTTTCATTTTCTTTTCACCACTGCGATACGCTCGAGTCCTTCGAGGTCCTTGAGGATCTCGACGTCGTATTTTTCAAATATTCTCTTAATATCGTCCGCTTGATTCACGCCGAATTCCAAAAGCAATACGCCCTCGTCCTTGAGGTGTTCGTCAAGTTTATTTTCGATTATGCGGTAAAATTTCAATCCGTCGCTGTCGCCGTCAAGAGCGAGTTGCGGCTCGAAATCTTTGACTTTGGAGTCGAGTTTTTGCACGTCGCTCGTCGGAATGTAAGGAGGATTGGACACGATGACGTCAAACGTCTTGTTTGCAACCGCGCTCCACATATCGCCCTTTGAGAAATCCACTCTCACGCCGGTATTGAGCGAGTTGGCAAGCGCGACGTCTATTGCACCCACGCTCACGTCGCAAGCGCTGACTTTTGCGTTGGTATTCTTTGCTATGGCAACTGCGATTGCTCCGCTTCCCGTACACAAATCCAGCACGTCGCACTGCGTTTGCTTGTCTTTTATGACCGTAATTGCTTTTTCGACGAGTTCTTCGGTTTCGGGGCGAGGAATAAGCACGTTTTTATTGACGGAGATCTTGATTCCGTAAAATTCGCAATATCCCAGCGCATATTGAAGAGGCGTTCCGTCCGCCATCTTTTTTGCGATGACTTCTGCGTTATCGAACTCGGTTTTGGTGAGCGTCTTGAGCGCTTGAAGTTCGCTTCTCTTCTTACCCGTGACTTCGACGAGCAACCAATCTATATCGGAATCGTCCGCGCCCTTCGCAATATTCTGAAGTTTTGCTCTCGCAACGCCGTATGGCACTTTTATATCGAATTTCTTCTCTTCGAGATTTGGATTTTCGTCCATTGCAAGCACCGTTTTGAACGCAGTAAGCGACACTTCGAGCATATCGTCGGTAGGTTCTTTCGTGGTAAGTTTTTGAAGAGCCATACCGGGCGCGCGAAGTATGCGTACGAACAGACAATCGCTCTTTGCAAGCAGTTTGAGCAACTCGTACGAAACGCCTGCAACGACGGGCAGGAACAGCAACTTGAATCCGAGTTTGATAAGCGCGTTCAACACCTTTGCTCCGCTGGCACTGCTCGGCACGACAAGTCCGCACTTTTCGAGCATGAAATTGACCAGCACGAACACCATTATGCTCACCGCAATCACGAAAAAGAGAAAAGTCGTTCCGCAGCGAGAGTGTTCCCTCGGCATATGCTTTGCGTTTTCGACGGTGAGGTCGAGTCCGCGTTCGTAGCAAGATATAACCTTGTGTTCCGCGCCGTGATACATAAACACTCTGCGCACGTCTTTCATCAGCGTGACGAGAAGAATGTACGATATAAAAATCACAAGCATCAAACCGCCCTCGATAAGGCTGTACCAAAGGCTCTTGAGCGATGAAGATGCGATTGCCGCTATGTTGTCGCAAATCAGCGACGCCAAAAAGTTGGGCAGAAACACGAAAAGTCCGACGGCAAGCAACACGCCCAAAACCACAGAGAAGCCCATAAGCACGTTCATCGGATTGATTTTGAGTTTATCCGCCACCCATTTATCGAATTTGGAGGGTTCTGCATAGTCGCCGTACACTTCGGCAGAGCGCATCATTATGCCCGTACCCTGAAAAAGTTGCGTAACGAGATTGACCACGCCTCTCACGAAGGGTAATTTCAAAAAAGCGTTGCGCTGTTTTGCGTCTTTCGTGTACTTGCTCTCAACGGTGATATCGCCGTCGGGAGTACGCACGGCGGTAGCGATCGAGCGTGCGCCTTTCATCATAACGCCCTCGAGCACGGCTTGCCCGCCTATATTCGTCCGCCTTACGATTTTCGACTTTTTGTCGATAACGTTTTTCACTTTCTGCTCTTTATTTTTTGATTCTTCTTTCATTTCCTTGATTCGCTATATATGTAAATTTTTTGTTTTTTCACTCGTTCAAGGCGTTCTTATACACGGTATCTGCCCCTTCGAAGACGTGATTCGAGCCGCAAGGCGGCGAGCATATGAGCGCCGAACTCGTCGCACACAAGCCCCTTTGCTCCAACTGCAACTTATTACAGTTGTTCGCTTTGGTTCTTTGTGCTCCTCTTCCCACACGACGAAAACTGTGCTTTCATCGTTATAACTCACGCTTCTGTTCGCTTGTTTTCGTCGTGTGTGAGCCTTGTGTGCGCAGTACAAGTGAGCGGACGGGCTGGAATTATTTTCGTCC
>URNP01000033.1 GCA_900549225.1 uncultured Eubacteriales bacterium
ATATCATCGCCATAGGCGATATCATTAAAAAAAGCATGCGCCGTCAGGCGCATTTTACTTCTTCACCACAACCGTCACGTCGAGCGGTTTGTTTGCAAGTTTAATATATCTCGTCCCCTCGATTCTCGTCGAGCCGAGATAAATTCTCGTGTCGTCACCTCTTTTAAGGTGCATAGTATGATTTACGCCGTTCTTTGAAAAAACGACGTCGGCACTCTCGATATTTTCGGGCAAATGAGGAGAAACTCTCAACACGTTTCCCTTCGTTGAAATTCCGAAATTCAGGTTGTCAAACTTGTATATAGGTTCAAAACTATTCTCAAAATCGACGATTTTTGAAATACTTTTGTTCTCTTTTCCCTTTTTACCGCCAAAATAGACGCTCATAAAGAAATCTGAATTGAGCCCTGAGCCAAGCATCGAAATATCGTTTTTGTGTGATATCACGCACGCAACGCCGCCAAACCAATTGATTCTTTTCATCTTGCTATGCCCTGCCGATGCGCTTTGCATATACTTCTCGACTCTTATCGCATACATAAATTCGTCAAGATTTTCTTTGTCGCTCAACTTTGATGCAAGCGACAAAAACGCCTTCTTTTCGTTTTCGCTTGCGTTTTGAAAACTATCGAATTTATCGTATATCTCGAGCGGCGAATAATATCTTGAAAAATCGAAGTTAAGCACGTACCCGACGTCGTCAACTAGCCTTGCGTAAATCGTGTACAATCCGTCCACCGCCCCTTCGAGCGACGACACGTTTGATTTTTTATAATTTGACTCTATCATGCAAAGTTCCAAAAACAGTTTGGATTTTGCAAAACTCTTATACCTTTTGTCCAAAGCAAGATTTCCGTCGTCCTTTACGTACTTCTTTGCGATTTTCAGAACTTTCGCAACGGTATTGAGATTCTCCAAGATATAATACAACTTTTCAAGAATCGCATACAAAAACGCCTCTTTCATACTTTCGATCTCAAAGTATGTGAGCGTACGCACCCTGTTTTGTTCGCAAGCGATGATTTTGAATCTATCCTCGGTAAAAATCCACCCTGCCGACGACAAGCAAAGTTTTGCGATTTTCACGTTTCTCGGTTCGTTCTCTATGCTCGGATTGTCGCAAAGCGGCGAAAAATCAATTTTGCATATCTGATCGACGATCGCCTTATCGCCAAAAAAGTCCTCGAATATTCCCTTATACTTTTTGCTTTTCAAAACGAAGCGCAGCCATTTCACTCTTCTTTTGTATTGCTTATCGTTTATCTGACAATTTTTATCGGGTGCTTGCATACGAAAAACAGTTGCCTTAACTTCTTTAAGGTACTCTTCTTCGTTGAGAGTTGGCAAAGCCTCTTCTTTCGGTTTCTTTTTCACGAGCAAGTACGCCACGAAAAACACCGCAAACACCAATATCGTCAATGCATATTCCATATCGCAATTATTTCCATCGCCCCTGCAAATTACTCCCTTATACCAAATCTTTTTATATAATTATTTAGATAAAATTTTTCTCAACCGCACCATAGGTGCAGTTTAACTGAAACAATCACGATTCTTTCATATTGTTTTCCATCGTCCCTGCAAATTACTCCTTTATACCAAATCTTTTTATATATTATTAGATAAAATTTTCCTCAACCGCACCTAGCGCCATAGGCGCACCCACCAAACAAGTCATCGCACGGAATTTTGGTTTGAGTTCTTGCCCCACTCGTTTTGATAAGGAAGATGACTTGTGCGGAGCAGAGCAATAAACCTAGCGAGACTCTTGGCAATGCGTACACTTGCGTATTGCCATTGCCTCGGCGACGGTTTTTGCTCGTGTCATTCAGAGGAGCGTAGCAACGTGGGAATCTATCGTAGCGAATAGGAATATTCCGTAACCCACACACAGTGTGGATATCACCGTGCTTGCACGATATCATCACTTCGTGATATCATCGCGCAAGCGATATCATTGATTTTCTTTTGCCAAAGCAAAAGAAAATCGAAGGCTCTTGCGCCTTCGATTTTCATAGCGAGTATAGTCTGTAAGCCGAGTTCTGTCTTGAACGGTCATCTATCTAGGACGCACATCTCTGCACGCCTCAAGCGATATGGGGAGCGTGCGGGCCACGTTTATGCTCCCAATCTTGCATCGGGTGGGGTTTACATCGCGCATTGTTGCCAAATTGCGGGTGAGCTCTTACCTCGCCTTTCCATCCTTACCGCAAAAGCGGCGGTATTTTTCTGTTGCACTGTCCTTGAAGTCGCCTTCACCGGGAGTTACCCGGCACCCTTGCCCTACGATGCTCGGACTTTCCTCGAATATTTCACGCGACCGCCCGGCTATCTCGCATATCAAATTAAAACACAAAAACGTTTTTTTTGCAATAAGATTTCACCAATCGTTTTCAAAAAATTCATCGACGTCGAAAAATATAAAAAACACCCTCGCACCGTTTTTCGAGTTTTCAATCGCAGGGAAAAACGATGATTTCCCGCTCTTATATCAAATATTTGTCTGTAGCGAACTTTTGAAAGAAAAAGCCGCGTTTTTTTGCGAAAAAACACGGCTTTTTTGCATTTTTTAAAATCGTTTTTTGATATAAATATCCGATTTTTGATATGGATTTACAACAAAACGTCAATTATTTTGCGGATATCGACGCCTTATATCTTTGAGCGTTTGCCTTCATTTCCTTTGCGTGCGGCACTGCGTATATCGAATAATCGTTGCCGCCTATAAGCCTTGCCACTTCGTCCGTATCGTCTTTCAAAAGGTCGATATGAGTGTAAGTTTTGCCGTTTTCAGTGGACTTTGAGATGAGATAATGGTTGTCAGCCATAGATGCAAGCGACGGCATATGTGTGACTGCAATGACCTGCCTTGCCCTTGAAATATTGCACATTTTTTCGGACACGACTTGCGATATATTGCCCGAAATTCCGGTATCTATCTCATCGAAAACCATAGTTCCGATATCGTCAACGCCTGCCAAAATATTTTTGAACGCAAGCATAAATCTTGACATTTCACCACCCGAAATTATCTTTGCAAGCGGTTTAAGCGGCTCTCCGACGTTAGGAGAAATCAAAAATTCCACGCTGTCCATTCCGTTTGCCGAAATATCGTCAACGTCGCTTGTGCACTTAAAATCAACTTTGAAAGTCGAACCGCCCATACCCAAATCACAAAGTTCTTTGGTTATGTCTTTTTCAAACTTTTCAGCCACGATTTCCCTCTGTTTAGAGAGTTTTTTGGCACTTTCAAGCAGTTTTTCGGACGCTTTCTTTATCTCTTTTTCAAGCGCTTCCACTCGCTCTTGCGCGTGTAAAAGCACGTCTGCTTCCTTCACTGCTTCGTCGTAGAATTTTTGCAAAGATTCAAAATTTCCGCCGTATTTTCTCAAAATCGTGCGTACGACTTCCAATCTTTCTTCGATTTTTTCTGCCGAGCGTGAATCGAAGTCGAGTTTTTGAAGCATATCGGATAAAGTTTCCGAAATATCGGTTATTTCCACTTTGCACGAATCGAGTCTGTCCGCAATCGGCGCAACTCCTTCGTCGTATGAGGATATGGAATTCAGAAGCGACGATGCGTTCTTTATTGACGCACTCACGCTCTGCGAATCGTATCCGTCAAGCAAATTTTTTGCTCCTTCGAGTGCGGATATGATTTTCTCCATATTGCGAATACGCTTGCGCGCGGCAAGAAGTTCGTCTTCTTCCCCATCTTTTACGTCCGCTTTTTCGATTTCGTCTATTTGGAAGGATAAAATATCGAGTTTTCTCTCTCTTTCGTCTGCGTTTCCGAATCGTGAAAACTCTCTTTTCAGTGAAGAATAATTTTTATAATCTGTCGCAACTTCGTCTTTAAGCGTTGCGATTTGCTTTTCCCCGAGTTTATCCAAAAGTACGATATGGTTTGCACTTTTGAGCAAAGATTGATGCTCGTGCTGCCCGTGAATATCCACGAGAAGTTCCGTCAAACCTTTCAAAGACGAAAGAGTTGAGATCCTTCCGTTGATTCTGCATTCGTTCTTTCCGTCGAGAGTCATTCTTCTACGAAGAATGAGCACGTCCTCGACGTCGATTCCGAGGTCGTCGAGATAGGCTTGAACTGACGGCGTGAGATAATCCTCGAACACAGCCTCCACCGTCGCTCTGTCCGTGCCGAAACGGATGAGCGACTTGTCTGCGCGCTCACCCAAAACGAAATTGAGCGAGTCGATTATTATAGACTTGCCCGCGCCCGTTTCACCGCTGAGAATATTCAACCCGTTTTTCAATTCAAGGTTGAGTTTGTCAATCAGCGCAATGTTTTCGATTGAAAGTTGACAAAGCATATTTCACCGCCTTTGACCTCGGTCAAAAAGCAAAATTCCCTTTTGTTTCTCGTTTTTGTGGTTAGAATAGGTATTCTATCACACGACTTACTGCTTAATGAGCAACGTACAATTACTCTCTACACGATTTGGTATAAACGGTTAACTGTTAGGAATCGTTTTCCGATTGGTATTGCTATACTATATCGTTTAGTATCGGCTACGATTCGGTATCAGTTGAAAAGTCTGTTGGCTTCAAGCAAATCTTCAAGACGTCTGCGAATCGTATCGGCGTGTTCCACACCGTCAACCGCAACGAAAATCGTGTTGTCGCCTGCAATTACGCCGAGCACCTCGTCATATGAAAGTTTGTCGATAAGTTCTGCGGCAGGACCTGCGCTTCCCGTTTCGGTTTTTAGCACGATGAGATTGCCCGTGCTCTTGATTGACACGACGGTATTTTTGAACATGCTCAAAAATTTGTCTGCGGCGCTCGATTCTTTGGACTGTTGCGCGGCGTACTTATAATGTCTGCCGTCGCTTGAGAGCGTCTTGATGATGCCCATTTCCTTTATATCGCGCGACACCGTTGCCTGCGTAACGGAAAAACCTTCACTGCGAAGGTAATCGACGAGTTCTTCTTGCGTGTCTATGTCGTGCTTGGAAATGATATCCAAAATTTTGAGTTGTCTGTTTGCTCTTGCCATAGTTAACTCCTTATCATCTGGGGTCTACAGATCCCCATCTGTTCATCTTTTGAATGAGTTTTTTATAAAAATTGTCGTTTTCCGTTTTCAAAAACTTCACGCTATGAGCGGATTTTTGAACGGTTATAGATTTTGCTCCGACTATATCGAGGATATTTTCGCCGTCGGCGCAAAGCACTGCCTTTTCGTCCTCTCTCAATCGCAATTCGATCTTCGCATCCGAGTTTACGACCATAGGTCTTGAATGCAAAGAATGCGCGCAAATTGGAATTATCACGATTGCGGAAACGTTGGGCGCGAGTATCGGACCGCCTGCCGAGAGCGAATACGCCGTCGAGCCTGTCGGCGAAGATACGATAGCCCCGTCGCTGTGATAACTGTCAACGAACTTTGAATCGACGAAAACGTCGATATAAACGGGTCTTGACGTCGTGCTTTTCAGCACGATTTCGTTGAGTGCTTCGGCTCTCGTTTCCCCGCAATTCACACAAAGCGCCATTCTCTCGTCATAATCCCCGCAATTTATGCCGTCGACGATATTCGATATCGGTGAATCCTTTTCAAACTGCGTCAAAAAGCCGAGATTGCCTACGTTTATACCCGTGACGATCACGTCGTCACGCACGCTCTTTACCGCTTCGAGCACCGTCCCGTCACCGCCGAAAACCACCAAATCGTGGCAGTCTGTGGGCAGGTCGTTTCCACTGACGACTTCGCATACGTCAAAAGCGCCGATTGCCTTCAATTGCTCGGTAACGGCGTCCTTTTCCGCTGAAGATTCCGCTTTTGTGAAAATTGCGATTTTCTTTCTCATAAGCAAGAGCCATTATACAACGTTGAACGGATTTATTCAAGTATGCACGCAATTTTTATTAAAAAATTGTATATTTGCATATTTTTATGCAAAATCGACAAATTCCGCAACTTTACTTTTTGAGCAAATATATCGCGGAAACCATCCGAATATTCGCCAAAGATTTGACATATCGACGGCATTTTGTATAATTGAGATATGATTTACTCACTTCTCGCGATATCCGAATTTGCAACCAAACTCGTTGCCGGACTCTCCGGTATGATTTTTGCCGTCCTGATCATCGGGCTCGTTTTCGGCATAAGGAACAAAAAGCCGAAGAACATAAACCCCGAAGAACTCAAGCGCAAGGCGTTAGAGCAACAACGCGAAACGCCCGAAGAATCCAAAAAGTCCAAAAAGAAAAATAATTCGGAAAAAGCAGATGAAACGAACGAATCTTCAAACAACAATACCGCCGAAAGCAAGAAGGAAAACAAACCCGAAACCAAAAAAGAAAGCAAATAACGCAAAAACACGCCATGTGGCGTGTTTTTCTTTTTTTTTATTTTTGTGCGCAAACGGACTCCGATTGCTCGTTAAGCTCTATTTTGACGGTTTCCTCAAATGCAAAAGATATTCCACGTTTTTGCTCTCGTAACGTATAGGCGAAGTCGACAAATCAATGATTTCAAAACCGAGCGAAATTGCAAACGCTTTGACTTTTTCGATAGCGCGTTTGCGGAGTTTTTCGTCGGTGACGATTCCGCTTTTTGTCAGTGAGGATTTGTCGAGTTCAAATTGCGGTTTGATCAAAACAACCGCATCCGCATCGTCCTTTAACAAATCGAACATAGACTGCAAAACGTATGTCAACGATATAAAACTTACGTCGCTGCAAAGAAAATCGACTTTGTTTAATTCGGATGGCAATTCCCTTGCGTTTGCTTTCAAAAAAGTGACTTTACCGCTATCGAGCAAGCGTTTGTCAAGCGCACAGTCGGCAACGTCAACGGCAAGAACGTTCTTTGCGCCGTGGCGAAGCAAACAATCGGTGAATCCGCCGTTTGAGCAACCTATATCTGCGCAATCTTTGCCGGATACGTCAAGCGAGAAATCTTCAAACGCTTTTTCGAGTTTGTAAGCGCCTTGCGAGGCGTAATTCTCGTCGTTTCTTATCTCGATATCGTCGCCGTCGAGAACGTCAAGCGAAGATTTCGACACGACTTTTCCATTCAAAAACACCCTACCCGTTTTTATGAGATTTTCGGCGTAGGTGCGGGATTTGAGATTGAATTTTTCTTGAATGTATTTGTCTATTCTCATATCATAAAGCAAAGACAAAATGGTTGTATTTCAAGCATTTACTAACTTATTTTGACTTTTTATCTTTGCTTGCGTTTTCCTGTTCCTTTTTTTTCTCGAGTGCCTTGACTTCTTTCTGTTTCTTGCGTATTTTTCTCTCGTCTTTGCTGAAAAACGCAAGGAATCTTGCAACGAACATAACGAAATCTTTTGAGTTGTCAATAGCGATTTTCTTCATAAACGCCTTGCCACCTATCGTCATTGCCGAAACGATTGCCGACACCACGATTGAAAGCACGATTTGCCAGGTTTCGTTGAGCGTCATCGTGATTTTGACAACCAAAGCCGCCGCACACGCACCCGAAATGATGCTGAAGATATCCCCGACTATATCGTTGCAAACGCTTGATACCGTATCGCTGTTTTTGGTGAGCCACAGCGCCGTTTTTGCCCCGTACACCTTTCTCGACGCCATTGAAATAATCGGCGTCGTATCGCAGGACGTAACGGCAACGCCGATTGCATCGAACAGTATACCGGATAGAATCAGAAAAGCGAGCAAAATTATGACAACGACGAGTTGATCAGAATTTGAAACGATTTCACTCAAATATGAAAAGAACGCCGAAAGGACGAGCGAAATTACAGTTGCCTTTATCCACCACAGATTGCGTTTTTTCTTTGAATTTTTCTTCTTTTTGTCGTCTTTTTTATTTTTTGAAGCCGTTTTTGAATCGGTATCGCTATCAGAATGCTCGCAAATGACCTCGGTTGCGTTTGATTTCGATTTTGAAATAGCATTATCGACGCTTACACTCACGATTGACGAATCGGTTGCCGCAACTGTCGAATTTTGAGCATCTAATGCGCTGTTTTTAGTGTTTTTTGAAAAAGAAATACCATCGGAAGCACTTTCCGACGGCGTAACACTTTGGTCAAATCTATCGTTGTGAGTCTGCATATGCACCTCATAATGTCGTAAACAATGGTGGCAACGTCTCGGGTAAACCTTGCGCCATAGGTTCGGTAGGTTTTCCCTGATTCAAAACTCGTCGTCGCCGTCCGAGAAGTTTCCTATTGCATGAATCATCTCAAAGAGAAACCGAATCGCCACTTAGAGCACACTATAATCCCCGAGTCGCTTCGCATGAACAGTCTAGAAGATTTCCTTGGCAGATCCCGCCCGCCCTTATCTTTTTTTGCAAAACGGATTTCGCAAAGCGATCGCCTTTCGTTGTTGCGCAACGCCGAACGACGTGGTTCTTTGATCCCTCCGCCTCACTCAAAGCAGGCTACTCTGTACACAGCGCAGTCGCACCGCATATCAGGTTTCACCCCGGTCAGTAAGCGAATGTTACCTCGTCTACCGAATCGGGTCTCCACGGAGATTGGGCCGGGGTTTGTATGCCGTTACAAGCCGCCCAAAATCCTTAACTCCCAGCAACAGCCCCGATTTGGGCAAAAGAAGCCATCACCAGAAACTTCATCGATATGCCCTTCGGCGATATTTTACCCCCGCCTCCGAGTCGGTGGAATCTGACTAGAATACTGCACCACCATTTATATATATTATAGACAAATGCAAAAAATATGTCAAATATAACGCTCAACTGTTGAGAGTGACGCTGCTAAGAGCGCTCAAAAAGTCCTCGATTTTCGACTTTGAAGTCCTTGTGAGCGCCAAAAGTTCATTGAGTGAAAGTCTCGAAAGATTTTTGTCTGCGTATTCTTTTGCGTTTGACAAAATCCGAGAATTGATTTGCAAAGAAAAAATCGGCGTCAACGAACGACCGCTCTGTTTTACCCCCAAAAAGTCGCCCGCACCTCTCATTGCAAAATCGACTTCGGCAAGATATTGACCGTCGTTTGACTTTTCAAGTGTGGAAAGGCGTTCGATCGATTTTTCACTCTTGCTCGAAGATAGCAACAAGCAATGTGCTTCGCTTCCGTCTCTTCCCACTCGTCCGCGCAACTGATGAAGAGACGAGAGACCGAATCTATCGGCGTTCAATATCAATATTTCGGTCGCTTTGGTATCTATGCCCACTTCGATAACGCTCGTTGCAATCAAAAGACGTGTTTTTCCTGCCGAAAAATCGTTCATCGCACGCTCTTTTTCCTCGTTTTTGAGTTTGCCGTGAATTACGCAAGCGTCAAAATCGCTGAATAGCTTACCGAAATCTCGCATAAAACTCTCAATCGAATTCAAATTGTTGCCTTCTGCGTCAACGATTGACGGACAGACGATAAACGCTTGTTTGCCCTCTTTCAATCTGTCCAAAATGAAACCGACTGCCGCCTGTAAATCGTCGTAAACTTTGGTCTTGACGTTCGTTTGTGCGTCTTCTCTCTTTTCTATTCTCGATATGCTTATGTCTTCATAAAAAGTCAACGCCATCGATCTCGGAATCGGCGTTGCAGTAAGACTCAAAACGTCGCAAGCGCCCTTTTGTTCGAGTTTTGCTCTGTCGTTGACTCCGAATCTATGCTGTTCGTCAATGACGGCAAGTGCGAGATTTTGGTATTCGACGTCGTCCGATACGAGTGAATTCGTGCCGATAACGCATTGATAATATCCGTTTTTAAGCCCCGCAAGAATTTTCTTTCTTTCGCTTTGCGTGCAGGAACTCGTAAGCAAGCAATAGCGAATACCCATTGCTTTTGCAACATCACCAAACTTCTTTGCGTGCTGAGTGGCAAGAATTTCAGTGGGCGCCATGAGAGCCGCTTGCTTTCCGCCTTTTGCAGCAAGGCATAAAGCAAAAAATGCGACTGCGGTCTTGCCGCTTCCAACGTCACCGCTTACGATTCTCGACATATACCCGTCCGATTTCATATCGGCAATGATATCTTCAAACGCTTGCATTTGCGATGGCGTCGGACTGAAAGAAAGCGTAGAAACGTAGTCACGTATTCTGAAATCATCAAAATTATAAAATACTTTCCTCGTTTTTTGTGCACTATCTCGCAATTTACGATAAATCGAAAGTACGATTGCAAGGTCGAGCGAAGCAAGCGAATTTACCGCTCTGTCTGCAATTTCAAGGCTCGTAGGTCTGTGAACCGCCTCGAAGCAAAGCGCCAAATCTTTGTTGATTTTTGCAAGATTGCCGTCGTATTGCGCACCTTTTATGCTGTCGAGCGCCGAGTATACTATATTCTTAAAAGCGTTCTGCCCCATCGCTGAGCCGAGCGGATAAAGCGTGTATATGCCGTCAAGTTTGGATATGCGTTCGATTTTCTCAAGAGACGGATTTACGACCGTCAACGCTCCGACGTCGTTGGAAAGGCGCGTGAGCATTCTGTACGACTGCCCTTTTTCAAATCCGTCGTGTAAAAACGGCATATTGTAAAACATTGCTTTGAAAAACACGCGGTTGTCGGATAGATTGTCGCTGAATATTACGTAAAACGATTTCGTTTTTGAGCGAGTGACGTTTGAAACGCTCTCAACTCTGCCTTCGAGCATACAAAGCTGCCCCGGCTCTGCGTCGAAAATTCTGAGAGGTTGTTTGAGGTCGATATACTTTCTCGGCAAAAAAGAAAAGACCTCGAATACGGAGTGTATGCCAAGGTCTGAAAGTTTTTTTATCGTTGCGTCTCCGACGCCTTTCACATCGTGCAACGTGAGCATATTATTCTGCCGATATTATGTAATAATAATGCGGTTGTCCGCCGAAATAGCACGCCGTTTCGAGCCAATCGAATTCTGCCGATATCTTTTCGACGAGGGCGTTTGCTTCCTCCTCCGTGACGTCTTGTCCGTAGTAAAGCGTGAGCATGTCCTTGTCTTTTGCAATCTTTCTTATCGTATCGAGCGTGGCGTCTGCTACGTTAAGGCTTTTTGCAACGATCTTCTTGTCGCAGATTCCGATGATATCGCCTTCTGTGACGGAAAATCTGTTCATTCTCGTCGAACGGACTGCGTGCGTAATCTCGGCGCAAGTAATATCCTTTATCGCGGCGCACATATTTTCGAAATTCTCTTCGGGAGTCGAATCGGAGTCAAAAGCGAGCGACGCCGCTATACCCTCGGGCATATTCGTCGTCGGAATGACGAAAACCTCTGATTTTGCAAGTTCTTTGGCCTGATTCGCTGCCAAAATTATATTCGAGTTGTTGGGGAGAACGAATACGTTTTTCGCTTTTGCGTCGTTAACGGCTTTGAGAATATCGTCAACGCTCGGATTCATAGTCTGACCGCCCTCAACCACAATATCAACCATTAAATCTTTGAATATATTCGCCATGCCTTCGCCGGAGCATATGGATATCATGGCGTAATCCTTGTGTTCTTCTTCCTCTTCGGGCTTGTCATTAGCGTGGATTTTGCGGTTCTGCTCGAGCATATTCTCGATTTTAACGCCGTCGAGTTCTCCGAGATTAAGCGCGGCGTTCAAAGCGCGATCTGGATGATTGGTGTGAACGTGAGTTTTTACGAGATCGGTGTCGCCGATGACGAGCACGCAATCGCCGATCGTCATAAGATAATCGCGATATTTGTTGATAGCCGCCGTGGTGACCTCGTTTTTGAGATGCGTGATGAAATACTCTGTGCAATATTGGAACGTGATATGCTCGTAATCGTTTTCGAGCGGATCGAATTCCTCTTGCGGCGCAACGAGGGGCGCGCTCTCGCTCGTAGCGACCTTTCCGCCGCTTATAAGCACGAGTTCCTCTCCGACAAGCGTGCGATACATGCCGTCAAAGACCGTGATGAGTCCTCTTCCGCCTGCGTCTACGACACCTGCTTTTTTGAGTACGGGCAACATATCAGGCGTTTTTTGCAAGATTTCTTCGCCTGCGTCTATAACCTTTTTGAGGAAAGATTCAAATCCGATTTTCTTGAGTTTGGACGCGCTTTGCGCTTCTTCCGCCATTGCTCTGACAACGGTCAGAATCGTGCCTTCTTTGGGCTTTGTGACTGCGCTGTACGCAATTTCGGTGCCTTTTTTCAAGCATTCGGCAAAAGTTTTGGCAGAAAGATCGGCTTTGCCTTCGAGTGCTACGGCGAAACCTCTGAAAATCTGTGACGAGATAACACCCGAGTTTCCTCTTGCGCCTTTAAGTGCGCCCTTTGAGAATGCGAGCGCGATTTCGTCTATAAGCAAAGAGCCGCAAGCGTTGGCTTCTCTCACGGCAGATGCGAGCGTGAGTGACATATTCGTGCCCGTATCGCCGTCGGGAACGGGAAATACGTTGAGTTCGTCAACGATTGCCCTGTTCATTTCAAGAGCCTTTGCTCCGCCTTGAAGCATCTCTTTGAATTTTAATCCGTCAATACTTATCATCTTGTATATACCTATCACACGCGGATGCCGACGACGTTGACGTGGACGCGCTTCACGCGCATACCGGTAAACGTTTCAAGCGAGAACTTGACTGCATCTGCAAGGGACTTTTTTACGGCTTCGATATTTACGCCGAGTTTCAATATAACGAACAACTCGACGTAGATAAGATCGTCCACGGTCTGAACGAGCGCACCTTTGCCGAGTTGAGCCTTTCCGAAAAGTTGTCCGACGTTATCGCTGAAACGGCGTGATACCAAGTCCACCACGCCGTAACAATCCAACGCAAGCCTGCCCGCCACATTGGCGACGGCTTCGTCGGTTATTGTGATTTCCCCGTAAGTGTTTTTGGTGCGCAGTGACATTTTTCCCTCCGCGAATTTTAATTCGACCGTTTTATTTTACAATATTATGAGCAAGTTTACAACTGTTTAGGCGGAATTTCCCGAATAAACTTGAACATTTTTCATAACTGAACGAAAAAATCCGCCGCCACAAGAAAAATTTGTTTAAAAACGGTTGCTTTTTTTTTAAATCGGTGCTAATATAAACAGGTTGAAAACGACACTCTGATATGAGGAGGTGCTTAATTATGTCCAAAGTTTGTGTGGTGTGCGGCAAGGCGAAAATGTCCGGCAATCTGGTAAGTCACTCCAACAGAAAAACACCGAGAACTTACAACGCGAATCTCAAAAAGGTCAAGCTTGAAATAGACGGTAAGGAAATAAACGATTACATCTGCACGCGTTGCATGAGGACTCTCAACAAAGCCGAAAGATAAATTCGGTTTTTTTCGGTATAAAAATTCAAGGCTCAACCTAATAGGTTGAGCCTTTTTACGCGCTTTTATTTAAGCTCCCAAACCATTTCCACCGATTCGGAAAAGCTCAACTCCCGCGGAGCAACGTCGACGGACG
>URNP01000034.1 GCA_900549225.1 uncultured Eubacteriales bacterium
GGCGCGACGCGTTAAACAATCCGTCCGGTGGACGAATTGTAGCCAAAGCGAACGAGGCGGATTGCGTTGCGCAAACGCCGAAGTCCAAACACGTGAGGAAGGGGGAAAATTGCAATTGAATATGTATTAATGATAAAAGGTAAAATATAAAAAACGCTCAAATCGAATGATTTTGAGCGTTTTTTATATTTTGTGTTCTAAAATCTCTAAATTATTAGAATACTTTTCTATTATTAATTAACTTCACAAACCTCAATCAATTTATTGTCCACAAGGTCGCACGAGGTGAGAATGTAAGTTATATTACGCTTTTTGAGAGACGGCGTAACTCGCACGCTCTTTCCGTGCAAGTGTCCGTAAAGAACGTAGTCCACGTTATATTTTTCAAGCAACGCCGTCACTTCGGTATCCTGATAGGTCGCCTCAAACGGAGGATAGTGAAGCATCGCAATAAGAACGTCGCCGTCTTTTTGAAGATTTTTCGCATACGAAAGCGAAAGTTCGAGGCGTATCAGTTCGCGCTTATAAATCTTGACTTCGCTTTCGGGCGTGTCTTTTGAGGGGATATTCCAACCGCGCGAGCCTGCAACAATCACGCCTTTTCCCGACGGCGATTCCACGCGATAGGCGTTGTTTTGAATGAAATTGAAATCGGGGAAGTTGCTCCTCATTTTTCCGAGCGAACTCCAATAATAGTCGTGATTGCCCTTAACGACGTATTTTTGACCTTTGAGAGCGGCGATTTGCTCGTAGTCGGGTTTTGCTTCTTCGAGCGTCAATCCCCAAGACATATCTCCGCCAAGCAAAACGAGGTCGCCGTCGGCAACCTTTTTATCCCAATCCTCGCTTATTTTCACGAAGTGGTTTTGCCATCCGTCACCGAAAATATCCATCGGTTTTTCGACAGCGGAGGAGAGATGCAAATCGCTTATCGCAAACACTTTCATATTGATAATAATATCATATATTTTTATATTTATCAATTATTGAAACGGAATCTCTCGATTCGCGTTCGATTTGTTATATTCGAGATTCCGAAGGGGAGCAAAACGGATTGCTTTTTTGCATCGAATTAAAATCTATATTCATCCTATCGTTTGCCGCAAAATTTACCCAAAAGAAAAATGCGGATTTAGTTCCGCATTTCTCTATTTGCTCGTTTTTGCCTATCAGGTCGGAAACAGCGGCAGATCGAAAACGCCTTGGCACGCGTCTTGACTGAACTCCGTGCAGGGAGGAATCTTGCAGTAGCCGTAGGACGGCACGAGAAGATTGACGGGCGCTTGCACGCTGAGAATGACCGTAACGCAACAAGTTATCGTAAACGTATAGTCGCTCACGTAAGTACCTCTTGGCGACGCCATATTGACGGTTGCGGCAACGACGGGCGAAATCACGCTTCCCGACGGCACGCACATGACGACGTCTTGCGAGATGCTCACGGTGCTCGTTCCCGTTCCTGCCGTGCCGTTTGCGTCGGTGTAGGCGATCTGAATGGGGATCGATACGGTTGCCGTGACTCTTGAAAGTCCCGCTCTGTCGGCAATGGGGGTTATCGTAAGGGCGGTAATCGTGCCGACCGAAGAGGTGGACGAGCCGCTGACGAAGGTGAGCGGAAGAGTAGGACTTGCAGGCGAAATATTGGTGAGAGTCACCGATTGTTCGATGCTTGTCTGCATCATGCAGGCGTCAAAAATTTTCGTCGTCTGAATACAAACCTTTTCACACAAACCGTTCATCGGATTGCCGTTGATGTTCCCGGGACATCTGTCTATTGTAGAGTTGTTGTTGCAAAAAGACATCTTTTTACCTCCTTTTATATTTGCCACAATATATGCGACGGAATTTTTTTTGTTGTCAAGTCGGGATTTTGCAGGGCAGAACGGTATAATTTCGAGTGCTTTTCAGTCGTAAAAATTTATAAAAATATCATCGCTTTTTTGCCTAAAATCACTGTTTAGACGGCTTTTTCCAAGTCGAATATGCAGTAGATTTTGCGTTTTGTATATAGTTTACTTGTAAACATAATCAAAAATGCATAAATCTCAAAAATCTCACTATTTACTCAAAAAAATTTTGGGTTAAAAATGGAAAAATCTTATTGACAACCGTCTTATATTGTTATACAATAACAAGCGTGAAGGGTGAAGTGCCCACAAAAGGAATGAAGCAATGTCAAAATTCATGCTCGGAAACGCGCGTCATCAACTCGACGAGAGAAACAGGTTCAGAATTCCCGTCAAGTTCCGTGAAGGACTTGGCTCGAATCCTTATTACCTTCCCGGCAAGAACGGTTGCTTGTACATCGTTCCCGAAGAGAGATTTGAAGAAATGTTCGCACCTTTCATCAATCAAAACCCCTACACGTCCGACACGGACGAATTCACCTCGACGGTATTCTCGTTCAGCGGACCGCTCGAAGAGGACGCACAGGGCAGAGTTTCTTTGGACAAGACCATCAAAGAGAAATTCGGCATTGACAAAGAAATGGTTTTCGTCGGCAAGGCAACCTATCTCGAGGTTTGGCCGGCAGAGGCTTGGGACGCAAGATACGGCGTGCTCGACCCCGGCAAGATCGACAAGATGATTCAGGACCTCAAAAAGTACGGAGTGTAAAATGGAATTTTCACACGTACCGGTGATGTTAAACGAGTGCCTTGACGGATTGAAGATAAAGAGTGACGGAATCTACGTTGACGGCACGGTCGGCGGCGCGGGACACTCGATAGAGATCGTCAAGAAATTAGGCGAGGGCGGCAGGCTCATAGCGGTAGACCGTGACAGCGACGCACTCGAAGCGGCAAGCAAAAGGCTTGCTCCGTACAAGGACAAAGTGACCTTCGTCCACGACGATTACAAAAATCTCATTTCCGAACTCGATTCGCTCGGAGTGGGAGAGGTTGACGGAATCCTTCTCGATCTGGGAGTGAGCAGTTATCAACTCGACAACGCCGAAAGAGGATTCAGTTATATGAAAGACGCACCGCTGGATATGCGCATGGACAGGGAGCAGCCCTTGAGTGCCTACGACGTGGTGAACGGATACGACGAAAGAGAAATCGCAAACATACTCTTTGACTACGGCGAAGAAAAACTTGCAAGAGTCATCGCAAGGAATATAGTCGCAAAGAGAGCGCAAAAGCCGATTGAAACGACTCTCGAACTTGCAAAGATAGTCGAGGACAGTTATCCGGCAAAGACCAGATGGAAATTCGGACACCCGGCAAAGCGCACTTTCCAAGCGATACGAATTGCGGTCAACGGCGAACTCAACGCCCTTGACGAAGCGATAACGGCGATGGCAAGACGTCTGAAAAAGGGCGGAAGAATGGCAGTGATAACCTTCCATTCGCTCGAAGACAGAATCGTCAAATCCGCATTCAGAGAACTCAATCTCGCCTGCACGTGTCCGCCCGATTTCCCCGTGTGCGTATGCGGCAAGGTGCAAGAGGTCGAACTCGTCAACAAAAAGCCTATCGTGGCAAGCGACGAGGAGATGAAAAACAATCCTCGCTCGCAAAGTGCGAAACTCAGAATCGTCGAAAGAATCTGAGCGACAAAAAGACAAAAACGAAACGCAAAAACTTATAAAAAAACAAGATAAAAAAGAAGATTAATAAGGAAGGGAAAACCGATATTCTAACAGGGGCAATATTTAGAAATCGGCATTCTAAAAGGGGTACGCTATGGCAATCACATTGGACGAATTGTTGGGTAGAAACACAAGAGAAGCCGTGCAAAACAGCACAGCTGCTTTTCCGTCATACGAAGATTTCAAGACATCACGCATGAATCAAGCACCTCAAGCGCAACCGACTCAAGCGGTGCGTTACAACTTTGACATGGCTCCCGCAAGAGAAGTCCGTTCAACCGAGAGCGTGAGAAATTACGAAGCGTCCCGTCCGTACGTCGCTCCTCAATCGAGCGAGTACCAAAACAGAGATTATCCCATCTACGATTCTTTGCAACAAAGAGCGCAATACGCGCCCGTACAACCCGTACAATATCAATCTCAGCCTTACCAAGCCCCCGTGCAAACTTACGATCAAGTGCAATACGCCCAGCCGCAAGTTCAGCCGATGCCTGCGCAAACTCATGAAGGATTTTACGAGTTCACGGCGCAGGATAGCGAGAGAGCGAGCGATCAGGAACTTTACGCAAGACTTGCGCACACCAATATGAGCAACACGCCCGTATTCGAGGACAGTGCGCAACAAACGGTGAAGCGCACGGGACTTTTTGCTCGCAAGGCACAAAAGACTCAGGATATGTCCGAGCAAAAGCAACGCGCCCGCCTCAACACGAAAGGCAAAATCATTCTCGGCGTGTATCTTGCGGTCATCGCGCTCGTAGCGTCGCTCATCATCGTCAACGCAACTAAAATCAATCAAGGTAAGGCAGTGACGCCCACTGCGGAGTTCAAAGCGAGCATGCAAGCGAATAATACGGAATCTTTTGAAATAGATTCTAAGTATGAAGTTCGCATCTAAAAAACAGACAAAACCCAATCTTCTTTATAATCCAACAAAAAGGCTGTCGGCAATACTATTGCTGATGGTCTTTTTGTTTTGTGCGATATTCGCAAAGATGCTAGTAGTGATAATCGTGGAGGGCGAATCTTTGCAAGTCAAAGCGGTAGATCAGTGGCTTCGCGACGTACCCACCGACGCGCCGAGGGGGAAGATCCTCGACAAAAACGGCAAGGTGCTTGCCTCGACTGCAACTCGCTACAACCTATACGTCAGACCGAGCAACACTCCCGACAAAGAGTCGGTAGCGCGGCTTTTATGCGAGATATTCGGCGGCGATTATCAAAAAACGCTCGAAAAGATCTCCAAGCGCACGAGCGAAGTCACCGTAGCCACGAAAGTCACCAAGGAGCAGTTGAACGAAATCTATTCGTCTGGATTGAAAGGAATTTATTATTCCGAGGACAATTTCCGCTATTATCCCTACGGCGATTTTATGACGCAGGTGCTTGGATTCTGTTCGAGCGACGGTTTCGGGCAAACGGGACTCGAATCCTATTACGACAAGTATCTCACGGGCGTAAACGGCAAGATTCTGACTGAAACCGACCTTATCGGGCGCTCGCTCGACGGTGAAGTGGATTATTATCTTCCGTCGATAGCGGGGCTTGACGTCAAAACCACGCTTGACGCGGGAATACAGAGCATAGTGGAAGGAGCGGTGCACAACGCCGTTGCCAAATTCAACCCCAAAGGGGTTGCGTGCATCGTAATGGACTACACGACGGGCGGAATAGCGGCGCTTTGCGAATATCCGTCCTTTGACCTAAACAACGTACCGCGCGACGATTTGACCACGCTGTTCGAGAGTTCCAAAAGCCGAATAATCTCAACGGTTTACGAACCCGGCTCGACGTTCAAGATTCTCACGTCCGCGGCTGCGCTCGATTCGGGGAAAGTACGCACGTCGGACAGATTTTACTGTGCAGGCTCGAAAGTGGTGGACGGCAAGAAGATTCGCTGTTGGAAATCAAAAGGTCACGGCTCGATAGACTTCGGGCAGGGCGTTGAGTCGAGTTGCAACTGCGTATTTATGGAGTGCGCGTTGCGAATGGGCACGAATACCTTTTACGACTATCTTGCTTCGTTCGGACTTACGAGAAAAACGGGCGTGGACATGACGGGCGAAACGAGCGGCATATTCATCGACAGAAATCTCGTCAAAAACGTAGACCTTGCGCGCATCGGATTCGGGCAAGCGGTAGCGGTGACGCCGATAGGCTTGCTTGCGGCAACTTCGAGCGTGGTGAACGGCGGCACGAAAGTCACGCCGCACGTGATGAGCGAGGTGAAATCCGACTCGACGGTGGTCGCCTCGTACGCCTTGACGGGTGGCGAGAGGGTAATCTCGCAAAACACTTCGGACACTATGTGCGAACTTTTGCAAAGGGTAGTCACCACGGGAAGCGGCAAGGGCGCGTATGTACCGGGCTACAAAATTTTGGGCAAAACGGGCACGGCGCAAAAGTACGAAAACGGTCAGATAGCGCGCGGAAAATACATCTCGTCCTTCCTCGGTTTTTCGGTGAGCGAGGGCGCAAACTACGGCGTACTTTTCATCGTAGACGAACCCAAAGGCTATATGTATTACGGCTCGCTCGTAGCGTGTCCGATGGTTGGCGACATATTCGAGAGCGTCTTTGCGTACCTCGGTATCGAGCCGCACTACACGGGCGAGGAGCAATCGATAATCGGCGAGGAATTTACGCTTCCGTCTTTTGAGGGTATGAGTGTCAACGATGCGAAAAACGCGCTCAAAAAACTCGGATTGTACTGCGAAATCGACGGTGAAGGGGGCGTCGTCACGGGGCAATATCCGCTTGCGGGCGTAACGGTAGACAAACGCAACGCCGTACTGCTTCTGACCTGAAAAAGAAAACGAAAATCGAGCAAGTCGCTCCCGTTTCAATGCGGAAGCGGCTTTCTTTTTTATAGGATTCGAGCGCCGCGAAACCGCCAAAGAACGTTGAAAAGATTTTCCGTTTTTGTCTAAGATTGCGGTTGGGTTGATAATGCTTTCTACACTCATTATTATGAGTGTATCAACCCTTGGAGGAAGCAACTTATGAAACTTGAAAACTTGCTTTACGGCGTAGAGATTCAAAAGACGAACGTCGATTCCGACGAAGAAATAAAAGAGATAAAAATCGATTCTCGCAAGGTGGAAGAGGGCGATATGTTCGTATGCCTCGAAGGCGTATGCGACGACGGCAATTCTCATCTTTGCGAGATAAACTGCGATTTCGTCGCGGTGACGGAAAAAGAGCCGAGCGGCGGCAAGTACGTCGTGGTGAAGGACGCGCGCAAAGCGTACGCGCAGATTTGCGAAAACAGATTTTTGCGTCCGTTGGAAGGAATGAAATTCGTAGCGGTCGTAGGCACGAACGGCAAGACGTCCACGGCTCATTATATCGATTCGATTTTGTCGTTTGCTGGGATAAAAACGGGGCTTATCGGCACTGAGGGACACTATATTCTCGGCGAAAAGGTCGGACAGAGTCTCACCACGCCCGATCCGTACGAACTCAACGAACTGTTTTTCAAAATGCGCACGAGGGGAGTGGAAGTAGTCGTTGCGGAGGTGAGCGCGCACGCGATATACCTCGAAAAACTCGGAGATATAAAAGCGGACGTCGCGATTCTGACCAACGTATCGCAAGATCATCTCGACTATTTCAAGGACTTTGCAAACTATCAAAGCGTAAAAATGTCGTATTTTGAAAACGGCAACGCAAAGAGAGCGATAATCAACGTCGACGACGAGAGCGGACGGATTCTGCTCAAACGTCTCGAATGCAGAGAGGACGTAAAAACGACGAGTTACGGCCTTTACAATCCTGCCGACTGTTTTGCGGTGAACGTTATCGAGGACATAGACGGCGTAAAGTTCGTGGCAAATTTGGAGGACGAAATCGTTGACGTCAAGTCCTCTCTTTACGGCGAATTTAACGTCTACAATCTTTTGGGCGCGATGAGCGTCGCAAGTTGTCTAGGCATAGACACTCAAACACTTACGCATGCGGTGAGAAAAATCAAAGCGGTCAAGGGCAGATTCTCGGTTTTACACACTGACAAAGGCACGATAATCGTAGATTACGCGCACACGCCCGACGGACTCAAAAATTTGCTTTCGACCGCACGAACGCTCACCAAATCCCGACTTATAACGCTGTTCGGATGCGGCGGCGAGCGTGACAGACAAAAGCGCGCGGCGATGGGCAAAATAGCCTCGGAGTACAGCGATTTTATCGTGCTGACGAGCGACAATCCTCGCAGCGAAGACGCAACGGACATAATCCGCCAAATCGAGTGGGGCGTGACGATAAAGGACGTCAAATGCATCGTCGACCGACCCGAAGCGGTCAAATTTGCGCTTTCGGAAATGGAAGAGGGCGACACGCTCGTGCTTGCAGGCAAGGGCAACGAAAGTTATCTTGAAATCAAAGGCAAAAAGATTCCGTACAACGACTTCGATATGGTTGCGAGGTACGCAAGATAATGAGCGGACTCACCAAAATCCTATTATATTTCATAGCCTCCGTGGCGTTTGCCGTGCTGATTGCGCCGCTCGTGATAAAACTTATGAGCAAACTAAAAGCCAAGCAAACGGTGCTGGGCTACGTCAAACAGCACGAACACAAGAGCGGCACGCCTACGATGGGTGGATTCATATTCTTATTGCCCGCGCTCGTGTTTTCGCTCGTGGAATTTCAGAGATTTTCCCTCGTCGCGATTGCGGTCACGACGGGTTTTTGCGTGCTTGGATTTCTTGACGATTTCATCAAAATCAGGTATTCGCGCAACCTCGGACTCAAGCCTTATCAGAAGATAATCGGGCAGTTGGGCTTAAGTTTTGCGGCAGGTTGGTTCGTGTACGCCTCAAAGGATATCGGCACTGCGATAAATCTTCCGTTCACGACGTATACGCTCGATATGAGTTGGGGGATAATCCCCTTCGTCGTACTCGTATACGTGGCAACCACCAATTCCGTCAACCTCACCGACGGACTCGACGGACTTGCGGGCTACACGTCGGTCGCTTATTTTTTGTGGTTCGGCATACTTTTATATTTCATATACGACGACGCATTGAAGTCGGGCGATTCCGATTGTGCAAAAGAGATTTTATCTCTTTGCGTATTTTGCGTATCGATGCTCGGCGGCGTTCTCGGCTATCTCGTATTCAACGGCTATCCCGCAAAGATAATGATGGGGGATACGGGGTCGCTTGCGCTCGGAGCGGCGTGCGCCACGGTAGCGATTTTTTCAAAAAATCCGCTTTTAATCGTCACGTCGGGCATAATGTACGTGTTTTCAAGCATATCAGTTATATTGCAGGTGCTGTCCTTCAAACTCACGAAGAAGAGGATCTTTCTTATGGCTCCCTTTCATCATCATCTTGAAATGAAAGGGCTTCACGAATCCAAGATAGTGACGATATATTTCGTGATAAGTATGGTGGGCGGCGCGCTGACGCTGATATTTGCGAGGAGCATATGAAACTTGTTGGCAGAAACGTAGTCGTTTACGGCGCGGGAGCGAGCGGAATTGCCGCATACGAATTGTTGAGAGAAAAGGGTGCGAGAGTCATCGTCTACGACGACGATCCTTCGTGCGAGCGCGCGACGAACAGCGTGGGCGTATTCAAAGACGCCGACCTCATCGTTTTAAGTCCCGGAGTCAATCCGAGCAAAGACTTTTTGCTTGACGCAAGGCTTGAAAACAAAACCGTCACGAGCGAACTTCAACTTGCCTCGACCGTTTGCGTTGCGGAGCAAATTGCAATCACGGGAACGAACGGCAAAACCACCGCAACGCTTCTTATCGACCACATTCTCAAAAGAGCAGGCATACATTCTCACGCCGTAGGCAACATTGGCGTGCCGTTCTCGTCCATTGCCGACAAACTCGACGCCACCGAAACGGCAGTCGTTGAAGCAAGCAGTTATCAACTTGAAAACAGCGTAGGTTTTTCACCCGATATCGCGGTTTTGCTCAACGTAAAGCCCGACCACCTTTCAAGACATTCGACGATGAGAAACTACGTCAACGCAAAGGCAAATATCTTCCGTGCACAGAGCGAGAGCGACTATCTCGTCTACAATTCCGACGACGAGATAATCAAGGATATGATTCGCCAAGCGCCGTCGCAAAAAGTGCCGTTCTCAATCGAGCGCGTCGAGCCGACGGGAGCGTATATCTCGTCGCAATTCATATGCTTCAGAGGCAACCCCATAGTCGCTTTGGACGAAATCGACTTCAAGGGCGAGGAACTTCAAAACGTACTTGCCGCCGTTGCCGTGTGTATGCTAAAAGGCGTTTCCGCATTTTGCACCGCCTCTGCGCTCACCGACTTCAAGCGACCGGCATATCGCCGTCAACTCGTAGCGATAGCGCAAGGCGCGTACGTTTACAACGACAGCAAATCCACCAACGTGTCCGCGTGCTTGTGCGCGTGTTCGAGCGTGGGCGAGTGTGTGCTTATGCTCGGCGGACAGAAAGGGGAAGAGAATTTCGACGATCTCTTTTCTCGCTTGCCATCGAGCGTAAAAGCAATCACCGTTCAGGGCGAAAACGCCGACATAATTCTCAAAAGTGCGAGAACGTTCGGCTTTGAAAATATCAGAAAATGCGAGAATCTTCAAAGCGCCATATCCACGGCTTTCGATCTTGCCAAAGAGTTCGAGTGCGAGAGCATACTCTTTTCTCCTGCGAGCAAGAGTTTCGACTTATACAAAAACTTTGAGGAGCGAGCCAAAAAGTTCGATTCTCAAATTGCCGACTACCTTTCCAAAAGATGAACGGAACGGGAGGCATATCACCGCGCGCTGCGCATAATGCGCTTACACGCTCAAGCGCGCAAAAGGAGTACGCAATCGACAATGAGTGCGTTTCGTTTACGCACGATGACGATTTCGTTTCCAACGAACGCACTTCACGCACGAGCACACTGCGCATGCGACGTGCGCACGCAGTGCGCGAGAGTGAAATCCATCTTGGCGTTTTGGGCAAGGGCAAGTTCGATTATACGCTTGCTCTCGTAGCGGCGTTGCTCAGCATTTTAGGGCTCGTTTTCATATATTCGGCGTCTTGTTATTCGGCAAAAGTGCAGACGGGCGACGCATTTCGCTACGTCAAAACTCAAGCCGTCGCTTTATGCGTAGGTCTGTTTTTGAGCGTGCTTTTGTCGTCCGCCAAATCTTCGTCCCTCAAGAAAATTTCACCCGTGCTTTACCTCGTCGGATTGTCGCTTTTGGCAATGGTATTCTTGCCCGTAATCGGCGTTGAAAGTTACGGCGCGAAGCGTTGGCTCAACCTCGGCTTTTTCACCGTGCAACCGAGCGAGTACGCAAAATTCTTTATGGCTATGGCAATCGCCCGTTTTGCGAGCGAAGCGGATATGAGCAAATTCCGCAACCTTCTTTTCGTCCTATTTTTAGGCGGAGCGGTGTGCGTGCTCATTATGCTCGAGCCGAATATGTCCATAACCATGTGCGTAGTTGCGGTGGTATTCGTAATGCTTTTTGCAAGCGGCGCGAAAATCAAGCATCTTGCGCTTTTGACGATACCCGTTGTCGTCGGAGCGGTTGCGCTGATACTGATAGAGCCGTACCGCATGCAACGCTTGCTTGCCTTTCTCGACCCGTGGAAATCTCCGCTTGAAGAGGGTTATCAACTCATTCAGTCCTACTATGCGCTCGGAAGCGGCGGATTATTCGGAGTCGGACTTTTCGAGTCGAGGCAAAAATATCTTTTCTTGCCGTTTGCGGAGAGCGATTTTATCTTGTCCGTCGTAGGCGAGGAAACGGGGCTTTTCGGCGTAGCGGTGATAATGCTCCTATTTTTCGTATTCGCGCGCCGCGGACTCAAAATCGCAAGGGAAGCCTCGGACAGATTCTCGTGTTATCTTGCGCTCGGAATCACGGCGGTCACGAGCGTGCAAGCGATGCTCAATATGGCGGTCGTATGCGGAGCGATACCGCCCACGGGATTGCCGTTGCCGTTTATGAGCGCAGGCGGCAGTTCGCTCGTTGCGTATCTTTGCGCGGTGGGCGTGCTTGAGAGCATTGCCAAAAACTCATCGCCGTACGTGAGCAGAAACGACTTTTCCTCACGATAAAAACGAAATCGAGGGTGCTATGTCAAAGCAATATCTGAAAATCATCGGCGGAAATCAACTCAACGGCAGATACGAAGTCCACGGCGCGAAGAACGCCGTTTTGCCCATACTTGCGGCAGGACTTCTGACCGAAGAGGATTTAACCGTAAAAAACTGTCCGAACATAACCGACGTTAATGCAATGACCAAAATGCTCGAAGCCTTGGGCGAGCGCGTAGAGCGCGATGGCAGGCGCATAACCGTGCGCGGGCGGGCAGCACGCACGCGCGTAGACGATTCGCTTTGCAAAGATATGCGCTCGTCCATATTTATGCTCGGTGCGCTTCTGACCTCTTGCGGTGAGGTGGAAACTCTTTTCCCGGGCGGTTGCGATATAGGCTTGCGACCTCTGGATATTCACCTTGAGGGACTGAAAAAAATGGGAGCGAGCGTAACCGTGACGGAGAGCGGCATAAAGTGCGAAGCCGAAAGACTTTTCGGCGCGAAGATACTTATGAAGTATCCAAGTGTCGGCGCAACCGAAAATCTACTTATGTGCGCGACTTTGGCAAAGGGCAGAACGACGCTCGTCAACTGTGCGCGAGAGCCGGAAATCGTATCTCTTGCCGAGTGCTTGCGCGCAATGGGCGCACGCATACGCGGAGAGGGAACGTCTGTTATGGAAATCGACGGCGTAGACAAACTCTACGGCGCAAAAGTCAACCCCGTTGGCGACAGAATAGTTGCCGGAACGCTATTATGCGCAGGCGCGCTGTGCGGTGGGGATATCGAAATCGACGGTGTGAGCGTCAAGCATCTCGACGCGGTAATCTCCGCTTTGAAGAGCAAGGATTGCAAAATCGAAGGCGACGACAACTATATGCGCGTGCGCTCGAACGGGCGTATGCACGGCGTGCGCGTAACGACAGCGCCTTATCCGCTTTTCCCGACGGATATGCAACCCCAACTTCTTTGCGCCTCGTGCTTTTCGGACGGCGTAAGCGTAATAAAGGAAACCGTCTTTGAAAAACGCTTTGCTCACGCTCTCGAAATGGAAAAACTTGGTGCTCGCATAAACGTAAACTCCGACACGGCAATCGTATCGGGCTGTTCCAAGTTTGATTCGCCATATATGATAAACGACGGAACGTTGGTAGCGCACGACTTGCGAGGAGGAGCGGGACTATGCCTTGCGGCGTTGAAGATAAAAGGCGAAAGCAGGGTATACGGCACGGAATATATAGACCGCGGCTACGAGAGTATCGAAGATATGTTTTGCTCTCTCGGCGGCTACGTCTTGCGCTCAAAAGACAGATAGGTAGCGTACCCGAAATTGATAAAGTACGCTCGGAAGTTAAATAACGCACACCCCGTGGCAAGCAGTTCCCAACCGAACGAACACATGCCCGATATTCGATGCGTCGAATTGTATTGACTGCATGCGTCGCGTGCTTGAAAAACCGATGAAGCACACTCCGTGGCAAGCAGTTCCCAACCGAACGAACCCGATATTCGATGCGCCGAATTGTATTGACTGCATGCGTCGCGTGCTTGAAAAACCGATGAAGCACACTCCGTGGCAAGCAGTTCCCAACCGAACGAACCCGATATTCGATGCGCCGAATTGTATTGACTGCATGCGTCGCGTGCTTGAAAAACCGATGAAGCACACTCC
>URNP01000035.1 GCA_900549225.1 uncultured Eubacteriales bacterium
GTTAAGCAACACATCCGGTGAATGTGTTGTAGTCAAAGCGAACGAGGCGGATTGCGGTGCGCAAACGCCGAAGTGGACATACCGGCGCGGTCCGGAAAGAGGGGGTGCATCTTTTTAAGGTACTAAACGTTCACTCTTGTTATTGAGAAAAGTTATAAAAAAAATCCCGCAAGAATGCGGGATTTTTGATTTCATCAATTCGCTTAAACTCAGTTGTCGCTTGCGATGATCTTGTTGAATTGCTCAAGAAGCAATGCCATTTGTGCGGCTTCTTCACTTTGTTGTTGAGTTTGTGCAGGTGCAGGAGCGGGTTGCGGTGCGGGTGCGGGTTGCGGTGCAACCGGTTGTTGATAAACGGGTTGTGCGGGTTGTTGATAGACAGGTTGCGGTGCGGGTGCTGCGTATTGAACGGGCGCTTGTTTGGGTTGTGCCGCTCTCTTCACGACGGGCGCTGCGTTGACCTTCTTGTAACCTGCGTTGAGCACGGTTTGCGTGGTCGCTTTTGCGTCGAGCATAATGACCTTGTTGCAAAGAACGGAGTTCTTGTCGGGCTCGATGACGCCTGCGACGACGTCTTTGCCGTATGCCTTCAAATAAGCAATGAGCGGAGTGATATCGCCGTTGCCGTAGATGAGGAAGAAACCGTCAATGTTGGGGAATTGAGCAAGTCTTGCCGCGTCGATAACTTGACGAAGGTCGAGTTTGCCCTTTCTCTTTTTGGGAAGTGCAGAAAGTGCGTCGTAACTGTTTTCTTGAATAAACTCGCCGTAGTCTTTGGTACGTTTTGCGGAATATCCGTAGAATTTGCACGCCGCGATTTCGCCGATGCGAGAAAGTTCTTCAAGTGCGGATTCAAACACGCTGAAGGGGACTCTGACGCTCTCGATATCTGCAAGAACTACATATTTTTTGCTTGCTGCCATAATCTTCTTCTCCTCTTTCAAGTCGCAAAAAGCGGACTTGTAATACTCTTTTTATATTGATAAACTCATTTTAATACAAAATAAGCGTTTTGTCTATACTTTTTTTGCTCTTTTGTAATAAAACGCCCATTGCTGAACGAAACCTGCGTATTCGCCGTATTTCTGAACGAGCAAATCGGACATTTTTTCGGGTGCGACGCCATCGTATTCGCTCTCGAACGCTTTTTTGATCCACGTGTCTACGGGGAAAACGTCAAAGCGTGAAAATCCGAAAAGCAAAGCGCAATCCGCGACTTTTCTGCCTACGCCGTACAAAGACAAAAGTTTTGCGCGAAGATCGGGCGTCGAAAGTTTTTGCCACTCGTCCACGTTTTGCTCGAGCATGGTTTTGGCAACTCTGTCAAGATACGCCGCTCTGTACCCTGCCCCTATGCTCGCATAGAAATCTTCTCCTACGCTTGCAAGCGATCGGACGCTCGGAAACGCGTGATACTCGCCCATATCCTCGCCGAGTGCGTTGCATATACGTTCTATTATGCCTTTGATTCTGGGAATATGATTGTTTTGCGAGATTATGAAAGAAAAAATCGCTTCGATCGGGTCTTGGCGCAAAATGTGGATGCCTTTGCCGTACTCTATCGCCTCCGAAACGAATCCGCCGTCCGAAAACCTTTGCTGTATGGCGGCGTAATCGGTGTCGAAGTCAAAATACTTTTCAAAGAAATCTTTGTCGTCGCATTTGACGATATACTCGTTGCCCAAATCGGTGATTTGCGCCATATGATTCTTTGCGCAAACCTTGAAAGCGTTGCCCTCTTGCACGAAACGAAAAACCTGACCGCAGTCAAGCGTTTGTCCGACGTCGAAAGTCGGGGTTTTTGGAAGGGAAAATTCAACTTGATTCATAAGTATTGTTATGCGCGCGCGTGCATGAAGTCGCACATTCCGTGTATAAGTACACTCCGAACGAGTTTCCGTTTCGGGGGCTAACGCCCCGTCCACAATTATTAACGCCGTCGCCAAAAAATTATGCTGATATGAAAAACCGCCCTGACGGGCGGTTTCAAATCTTTCGTTATTGCTCTTGTGCGTAAACGGAAACTTGTTTTCTGTCTTTTCCAACACGCTCAAATTTCACAACGCCGTCGATGAGTGCAAACAACGTGTCGTCTTTGCCGATTGAAACGTTGTTGCCCGGATGATACTTCGTGCCTCTTTGGCGAACAAGAATGTTGCCTGCGAGAACGAATTGACCGTCAGCGCGCTTGGGGCCCAGACGCTTGGATTCGCTATCACGACCGTTGTGCGAAGAACCCGTTCCTTTTTTATGAGCGAACAATTGTATATTCATAAACATAATCATTCTACCTCCAATGTTATAAAGTCCGAAAAGTTTTCATAGAGGTCGGACGCCCCTAAGTAAGCAGTTCTCAAAATCACGTCTGCATCGTGCGCTTGTGACGACGTCATAGACTTTGGCAACATCGCATACAAATATCCGTCTTTTGCATCGGTTTCATACGCTATGTTTACGCCTACGATGTGCATTATGCCAAGGACTGCGGTTTGTACGACCGAACTTAACGCTGCGCAAACTATGTCCGCGCCCTCTTCGGCATACTCGCAATGTCCCGAGCACTCAACGCCTACGAACTTTCCGTCTTGTGTTGAGAACTTGACCTTGACCATCGCTTAACCCTCGATTGAAACAATCTTCAACTCGGTGTACGGTTGACGATGACCTTGACGCTTTCTGATGTTCTTTTTGGACTTGTAATGGAAAACGTAAACTTTGGGGAACTTGTCTTGTGCATTGACTTTTGCGCTGACCTTGACGGTTTGTGCGTCGTTGCCTGCTTTCACGTTTCCGTTGTCGTCGACGAGCATGAGAGCCTTGAGTTCGATAACGTCGCCGATTTCAGCATCGATTTTTTCGACCTTGACGAGCATATCTTTCTCGACTTTGTATTGCTTGCCTCCGCATTCAACTACTGCGTACATTGTTTTTACCTCCTCTAACCAGTCTCGCCGACATAGGTGCAATCTTTGATTGACTTAAAAACCACTTTCGAGCGGCTCGACATTAAATTTACCAAAATGAAAAGGAATTGTCAAACGTTTGAAAGGAATTAATAATTAATAATGAATAATTAATAATTGAGGGTGGGCTTTACCCGCACCCAACCTTAAAAAAATAAAAACAAAGCGGCGGTTTCTGCCGAAAACGCCGCTTTGTTTTGACGTATTATTGAACGACGTTTTCTATATCTTGGGTGTTGTCGGTGGCTGCTGCTATCGACTCGTTCTCTTCGATTGCTTCTTGCGTCTGTAAGTCGCCACTTGCCATTTCATCCTCAAGCAGTTTCTGACTCGCTTGTTCCGACTGCTCTTCTTCGCTCATCTCTTCCGCTTTGCGGGCTTCGACTGCAAGAATCATTTCGTTTACGGTAGTTTCGTTCAAGAAAAATTTCTTCTTGTATACGATAAGCGCAATCGCCATAAATACCATGGGTATCGCACACGTGCATACGAGCAAAATCATAGTGCTCTTTTGTCCCGACGCCGACGCTTGCAATGCATTGACTACGTCTTGCTTTGTCATATCGGTGATAAGCCCCTTGTCGATATCGGCAAATTGATTGGTGTATTTCAAAACGCCTGCGACGATATATACGAGCGATACGAGCCCTTGCATGAGCGCAGAGCCCATCTTTGCGGTGAACGGACGAAGCGCGAAGATCAAGCCTTCGTCACGCTTGCCCGTCTTATACTCGTTGTACTCCACGGTGTTTGCCATGTTGATGACCATAATCATATAGAAGCCGCCGCCCCAGCCTGCAACAGTGTACGCAAGGAACGTCAAAATGAATCGGAGAGTTATCTTCATTCCAAGCACTTCAAACAACACGATTTTGGGCACCGTTAAGCCGAGAATCATCATCAAAGCGTAACCGATTATGATTGCAAGTCCGCACGAATAAAGAAGTTTGTCACGGCCGTACTTCTTGGAAAGCGCAGGATAAAACAGCGTGAATACCGTCGTCACTACGGCATATCCCAAACCGAAAACCGTCCAAAGCGTGCCGTTGTAGGCGTTGTCGAAGTAGATATACATCATTCCGAGTCCGCCGCCGACGACGTTCGTGCCGACGTTGAAAAGCAACATTACCAGCGCACTCCACATAATCTGGTCGTTCTTGAAAAGGACTTTGAACATGTCCTTGATCTTCATCGGCGGAGTCTTCATAAGATTCTTGGGCAACGGCTTTTCCTTGACACCGAAAATCGTGAACATCTGGAATCCGCACATCATTACGACCGCTATGACAGCCATAATCCCGAATGCCACCGAAGAGTTGCCTCCGACGGGATTTTCACCCATTGCAAACGTCGGTATCACAAGCCCGGCAAGTCCGCCGCCGATGCTGACGGATATAGACGTGACCGTCATGAGTTTGTCGCGATCGTGCGGATTATTGGTAAGCGTGGGCATCATTCCCCAATAGGAAATGTCGTTCATGGTGAAAGTTATGCTGAAAAGGAAATACATCGCACCGAGCAAGCCGATAAACGCCCACCCCTGCGCAGGTACGGTGAACAACGTCACGATTACCGCAGACGTGCTGATTGCGCCGATAAGTTGCCAAGGCTTGTACTTGCCCCATTTAGTACGTGTGTTTTCAACGATTCCGCCCATAATCGGGTCGTTCAATGCGTCGAAAATGCGCGCCGCTATGATGATAAAAGTGATTGCCGTGAATTGAGCCGTGTTCAGATTCTTCGTGAACACGCAAAACGACAAAAGATATCCGTTGAACAGATTGTATAGAAAATCTCTGCCCAACGTACCCAACGCGTACATAAAAAGATTGCGATTTGATAATTTTTCGCCTATCTGCGACGAGTCTACCGTCTCCTTGGCAGACGTCTGCTCTGTGGCCATATTCGTTTCTTCCTGCATAATTGTCCCCTTTATGTTTAATAAAAATATTGTAACAAAACGAAGAGGCGTTTTCAATAGCAAACGAGAAAATTCTTGCCGCTCGTTCAAAAACTTTTCGGGCAAAACGGAACGGTTTCGTTGCGTGCAAAATTAACGAAAAAACGATAAGAATTTTTCTGTCGGTATTTACATTTTCTATGGTTTGTGATAATATACTTATCGTAGGATAACTCCTAAAAATCAATAAATAATGTGAGGATTTGTTATGGCAAAACGTAAAAGCGATTACTTTGGACTCAGTTATATCGCAAGTCTTATTCTTGCAATTATCCCCGTCACTTCCTGGATTCTCGGCGCAATCACGAGATTTTCCGAAGGCAAAATCGTTGCGGGTCTTCTCCGCTTGATTTTCGGCTTCAATATCGTGTGGATCGTCGACCTCGTGCTGATGATCGTCAAGAAGTCGATTTGGCGTCTTCTCAACTGCTGAGTATGACTATCGTATTTGAAAACAAAGTTTACGAAGATAAAAAGCAGGCTCTAACGGAGTTTGCTTTTTGCCATTATCCCATTACGCTTTCAATCGACGGAAAGACGATGACTTTCGAGTGGTTCAGCGACTTGGAAAAGTACGTTTTGTCGCACTAAACGTACTTTAAATTGTCAAAACGCTCCGATAAACTTGTCGGAGCGTTTTTTTGTCCAGTTTTATAGTATGCGGTTAAGAATTGTATTTCTAGACAAAAGTATCTAAATATAACTTAATTGCAATATCCCCCTTCCTCACGTGTTTGGACTTCGGCGTTTGCAAAGCAATCCACCTCGTTCGCTTTGGCTACAACACATTCACCGAATGTGTTGTTTAACGCGTCGCGCCCATATTGCTCAAAATTACGTCATTTCTCTACAAAACCATACATCGTTCGCAAGAGGGGGAGCGTTAGTAACGTAAATCGTACCTTTCTCTTTCTCCGCTTTGTATTTCTGCCACTCTTCGTATTCCTTATTTGTGATTTGCTTCATGTATAGGCACCTCGTCAATCCGGAATTTGTTGGAATCAGCTATGCGCATCATTTATCGTTTTCCTACGCTTAATCCAATTCATCATAGCGGAGAAGGACAACGCAAGCACCGCAAGCATGATCGCGGCGCTCGTGATTGCAGACAAAGTCAGCATTTCCGAACTTTCGTTTTTCATATTTACCATGATAAGCGTGTTTTGCAACGTGAGAACGGACACGAGCGCGTCTATGAAGCCGATCGTCAAAAGCAGGCGAACGAGTCTGTCCGACGATCTTTTTCTCCTCTTGAGATTAACCGACGCCATGATAACTTTACACGTCGTATACGCTGCCGTCGCGATTGCGGGGATCAACGTCATATCGACGGGCTTTTTCTGAACGACCATCAGGGACACGGGGACGACGAGGCAAAGATTCAGAAGCAAAAGCAACACCGCCGACGCGACATAAACTTTTGTTTGCGCGCGTTTGGACTGTGCTCTTTGGTCTGCGTTCTTTCTTGCTGTGATGATCATTGTACGAAGACCGACAAGTACCAAGTAATAGACACAGACCGAACCGTGCCACAATGAAGCGTGATAAACGCCGAGAAATCCGTTATAGAGAGCAAAGAGCGCCGTCACGAAAAGGGAACCGAGCGCGGCGGTGACGGTTTTGAAATCATAATCGGTCTTCCACCGATCAAAAAACTGCTTAACCCGACTCATTGTTCATCCCGTCCGTATGCCATAGTGTGCTTCATGATGAGATCGATGATCATATCTATATCGTCCCGGCAGTTATCTTCAAGCCATTTCCCGATGATCGCCACCGTGCCCTGCGTATAGAACGCGAACACGTATTTCTTATCTTTTTCACTTACGCCAAAATGCGTCAGCGCAGGAGAGAAGATCGACTGATAAAAGCTTTCAAATGTCTTTTGAGAATCGAAAAGATGGTCTTTTTGATGGATAACCTTATATGCCCGTCGGTTCTCCTTGATAAAATTGAGATAAGGCCGCAGGTACTTTTCGCTCGTCAGTACCACTTTGCTCGGATCATCAGTCGGAACGGATGAAAGTGATGCTTTGAAACAGTCATTGATCATACCGACGGTTTCCTCCAAAAGATCGTTCATCGTCTCATAATGAAGATAGAATGTCGAGCGGTTTACTCCAGCTTTCTGACAGATTTCCTTTACCGTGATCGTGTCATATTCCTTTTGTTCCAGCAAAAGCAGGAAAGCCTCGTCCATAAGCGAGGCTGTGTATTGATATTTGCTTTCCTGCTTGTTCATAAACACTCCTTTATTCCGCCGCTATCTGATTTGCAAGGGCGATGATATCTGCAGAATACTTTTTCTTTGATTTTTCAAGAATCTTTTTGTAGATCGGGTAATTGACCGAAATGCCGACAACCCCGATCACACCGACGACAACGCCCAGCGCCGTAAAGAGCGTGCTTCCGTCACCGATTACCTTCATTGACAGGCACATTCCGACACCGAGTAGAAGTGTCATGACGACGCCGAACGTGTAGGCGAAGATGTTTGCAGGGAGTTTTACGCGGTTGTCGAGCTTTTTCAGTGCGACGACCTTTCTCGTCTCTTTTGGAGCGTACTCGCTCGCGATCTTTTCCGCATAGGTTTTGTCTGTGTTCATTTTAGAAACCTCCTTTGTTTTGTGACATCATTATATCACCCGAAGAATCCGCAATGAACGACACGAAAAGCTGAAAGTGTCGATTTGAAAGGAATTGTTAAATCTCGATTTCTCGCCGTCTTGCGGCTCGCGTTCAGGCTCGCAAAAAGCAATTTGTGTACTAAAATTGCGTGATTGAGATGAATAACAAGGAAACGCCCTTTTGCAAACCCGCCTAACGTACTAATCGTACGTGACGGGTGCGCAAAAGGGCGTTGACACAGTTAGTCGCTCAATCACACAATTTTAGCTGGGGAAACGCGTGCGAGCAGCATACGACGTATGCAACAACTCGTGCGCCAAATGGCTGTTCGGTTCGCCCAAGAACTCGTCGTAAAGTTTTTTGACTTGCTCGTTGCGATGCGAGACACGGACGGGTTTGCCTTCATCTTCGAGATAAAGTGCGGAGGCACGCTTGTCACGGAAGGTGTCGAGAATGTCGTCGTCTTCGTTGGGAAGGAAGCAGGGCTTGACGAAAGGTTGTCCGCCGCCTGCGACACAACCGCCGGGGCAACCCATGATCTCGATGAAGTGATAGGGGCTCTTCCCTTCTCTGATTTGATCGAGGAGGACTTTGGCGTTCTTCATGCCCGAAGCAACGGCAACTTTGACGTCCATACCGCCGAGGTTGTAGGTGGCTTCTTTGATGCCTGCCATACCGCGAACTTCTTGAAGTTCGACGTGTTCGAGTTCTTTGCCGTCAAGCACGAAAGCCGCAGTGCGAAGCGCCGCTTCCATAACGCCGCCGCTTGCGCCGAAAATGACACCTGCGCCGGTGTATTCACCGACGATGTCGTTGTCAAATTGCTCCTCGGGAAGTTTTGCAAAGCGGATACCTGCGCGCTTGATGAGCTTGGCAAGTTCTCTTGTCGTAAGAACGGCGTCAACGTCTTTGAGTCCGTTGACGGCAAGTTCTTTTCTGTCCTTTTCAAACTTCTTGGCGGTGCAAGGCATTACCGATACGACAAAGAGGTCTTCGGGTTTGATGCCGTTGCGCTCTGCATAGTAAGTTTTGAGGATTGCGCCGAACATTTCGTGGGGCGATTTGCAAGAAGAAAGATGATCGAGCAAATCTCCGTAATAATACTCCGCGTAGTTGATCCAACCCGGTGAGCAGGACGTGATCATAGGAAGCACGCCGCCCTCTTTCACACGAGAAAGAAGTTCGGTTGCCTCTTCCATAATGGTGAGGTCTGCGCCGAAGTTGGTGTCGAATACCTTTTTGAAGCCGAGTCTGCGAAGCGCCGCTACCATCTTGCCCGTCACGAGCGTGCCGATGGGCATATCGAATTCTTCACCGAGCGCGGCACGAACCGCAGGCGCTGTCTGTACGACGACGTATTTGCCTTGTTTGAAAGCCTCGTCTACCTTGTCGATTTCGCTCACTTCCATAAGCGCACCCGTGGGACAAACGCTGACGCATTGGCCGCATAGTATGCAAGGCGAATTTGCGAAACTTCTGTTTTGCGCGGGAGCGACGATGGTCTTGAATCCTCTTTTCTCAAAGCCGAGGACGGACATTCCGTGCGCGTTTTTGCATCTTTCGATGCATCTGCCGCAGAGGACGCACTTGGACGTATCTCTCTTGATGGACGGGGTGAGCGTATCGACCGTTACGGGCGTTTGCTCGCCTTCGTAAAGTCCTTCTCTTGCGCCCGTGAGGATTGCGACGTGCAAAAGTTCGCATTTGCCGTTTTTGTCGCACTCTTGGCAATTTCTGTTGTGGTTGGAAAGCAAAAGTTCTACGGACGATCTTCTTGCCTGCACCGCCTTGGGTGAAGAGATGGTGATTTCCATACCTTCCGCGACGGGATAAACACAAGACGCCACGAGTCCTCTCGCGCCCGTTGCCTCTACGAGGCAAACGCGGCAAGAACCTCTCGAACATTCGCCGTGATTGTATGCGCAAAGGGACGGAATTTCGTAGCCGCAAGCCTTTGCCGCTTCAAGTATCGTCATACCTTGTTCTACTTGATAAGGTACGCCTTCGATTTTAATATTGATTTTCGCCATAACTCTCTCTCCTTATTTCTTCTCGATTGCTTTGAGTCTGCAAGCGGACATACACATACCGCACTTGATACACTTGTCCGCAACGATTTCTCTTGACGGAAGTTTGTGACCGGGCGCGACGTAGTTGGTGGTGTGAATTGCTCCGACCGGGCAGTTTCTCTCGCAAAGTCCGCAACCGACGCACTTGTCTACGATGACTGCGTAATTCATAAGGCTCTTGCAGACGTGCGCGGGACACTTCTTGTCAACGATGTGCGCGATATATTCGTCCTTGAAATGCGCAAGCGTGGAAAGAATCGGGTTGGGCGCGGTCTGTCCGAGAGCGCAGAGCGAGTCGTTTTTGATATTCGAGGCAAGGTCCATGAGTTTGTCGAGATCTTCCATGGTGGCTTTGCCTTTGGTGATTTTGGTGAGCAGTTCGAGCATTCTCTTGGTGCCGATACGGCAAGGAGAACACTTTCCGCAAGATTCGTCGCAGATAAATTCCATATAGAACTTGGCAACGTCGACCATGCAGTTGTCTTCGTCCATGACGATTGCGCCGCCCGAGCCCATCATCGAGCCTTTTGCGACGAGGTTGTCAAAGTCGATGAGCGCGTCGAGGTCGTCTGCAGTCAAGCAACCGCCCGAAGGACCGCCCGTCTGTATCGCTTTGAATTTCTTGCCGCCGGGAATGCCGCCGCCGATATCGTAGATGAGTTCGCGAAGAGTCGTGCCCATGGGAACTTCGACGAGTCCGACGTTGTTGACCTTTCCGCCGAGTGCGAAAACTTTCGTGCCTTTGGATTTTTCAGTGCCGAAGCAAGTGAATTTTTCGTAACCTTCTCTCATTATGTAGGGTACGCAAGCGAGAGTTTCGACGTTGTTGACGATGGTGGGTGAATCCCAAAGTCCTTTGACTGCCGGGAACGGCGGACGAGGACGAGGCATACCTCTCTTGCCTTCGATGGAGTTGAGAAGCGCGGTTTCTTCACCGCATACGAATGCGCCTGCGCCCAAACGAATATGTACTCTGAACGAGAAATTCGTGCCGAGAATGTTGTCGCCCAAAAGTCCGAGTTCTTCTGCCTGTCTGATTGCGATGCGGAGTCTGTTGACTGCGATGGGGTATTCCGCGCGAACGTAGAAATAACCGTTTTGCGCGCCGATTGCGTAACCTGCGATCATCATACCTTCGATGACTGCGAGGGGGTTTCCTTCAAGAATGGAACGGTCCATAAACGCGCCCGGATCGCCTTCGTCGCCGTTGCAAACGACGTACTTTGCGCCTTCGGGTTGCGCGTATGCGAATTGCCACTTTCTGCCCGTTGGGAATCCGCCGCCGCCGCGTCCTCTCAAACCCGACGCCAAAATCTCGTTGATGACGTCTTGTCTGTCCATATTGAGCGCTCTTTCAAGTCCTTTGAAAGCACCTGCGCCGAGAGCCTCTTCTATCTTTTCGGGATTGATGCTGCCGCAACCGTGCAATGCGATGCGAACTTGCTTTTTGTAGAACGTGATGTCGTCTTGCTTGGAGATTTTCTCTTTGGTGACGGGGTCTACGTAAAGAAGTCTGTCTACGACTTCACCGTTTTCAAGGTCTTTTTCGACGATTTCTCTCACGTCGCCGATTTTGACCATTCTGTAAAGAGTGTCTTCGGGATAAATTTTGACGAAAGGTCCTTGCGAGCAGAAACCGAAACAACCGACTTGGTTGACGGTCACTTTGTCGTGTAAACCTTTTTCGTTGATAAGTTTGATAAATTCTTCTCTGATTTCGTCCGAATGAGATGACAAGCAACCCGTGCCGCCGCACAATACGACGTGACGTCTGCCGTCGCTTCCCGTAAATTTCGCGTCAAGGCAAGAAGAGCAATCTTGACACATTTTGTCCAAATCTGCAAAATTTCTAATCATATTCAGTTCTCCTTTGCCATGTATTCGTCCACGATTCCCGGAACGGCGTTGACCGATACCTTGGGATATACTTGTCCGTTGATGGATACCGCCGGAGCGATTCCGCACGCGCCGATGCAACGCAAAGCGTCGATTGTGAACAGTCCGTCTTTGGTCGTTTCACCCGGTTTGATGCCGAGGATTTCACTGAATTTGTCAATGACTTGTTGCGCGCCCTTGACGTAGCACGCAGTGCCGAGGCAACAACCGATGACGTATTTTCCCTTCGGTGTCAAAGAGAAAAACGAATAGAACGTCACTACGCCGTAAATTTCGGCAACGGAGATGCCGGTTCTCTCAGATACGATTTCTTGCACTTCGAGAGGAATATATCCGTATTCCTTTTGAATGTCGCTCAAAATCATCATAAGAGGAGTGTTTTCGCCGACGTATCTGTCGCAAATCGCATTGATTTGAGCAATCGCCGCTTCGCTTAAATGAGCCATAATTAAGCCCTCCTTTTGTGTTGAATAATGATAACCTTTTTGATTTTAACATAAAAACCGCAACGGCGCAATAGATAAATTGATATAAATATGTTTTTATCGATAAAATAAAACTTAAGTAGCACATTGAATGAGTGAAGATTCGTCCTCTACAAAAGGTGGGCGTCGTGGACATTAAATAGATGCACCCCCTCTTTCCGGACCACGCCGGTATTTCTCCCACCACTCAAACTAACGTCAATTCTTTACAAAATTAATCGTCGTTCGCGGGGGAGACAATCGGCACTCACATAGAAAAGTATCGTTCTCTTGTTATGTCACTGCGCTTTGTGCGCCAGGCAGTGGCCAACAACACGGCGCAGTCGCTTGTACTGTTCGTCAAGTTCGGCG
>URNP01000036.1 GCA_900549225.1 uncultured Eubacteriales bacterium
CAAGCCACAGTTTCGCTATATCGCTTGCTTGGTGGTTACGCCTGACGGCGCAAGAGGAATATTTCGATTCGCTACGACGAATTGCCGCGGCGTAGTGACTGACAGTGAACGTTTGATAATTGCGGGCGGGGTAAAACCCCTCGCCCCAAAAGATTGTAAAAACGCTAAAAGAGTATTATTTGAATCGGCTTGGCGAAACGCCGTGGCCGACGGTGCAAAGGATGCAAGATCAAGACTATAAGAAAAAATATTTCGCTCTGCTTTCGGAAGTGGAAAAGCCTGCAAGATATGCCGGCGGTGAATGGAATATCCCCGATATGAACAAAGAAAGAAGGGGGGATATGGTTTTTTGTTTTCCCGAACTTTACGAAATCGGTATGAGCAACCTCGGCGTTGCGATACTTTACGATATCGTCAACAAGACGGAAGGCTACGTTGCGGAGCGTTGCTATGCGCCTGCACCCGACTTTGCAAAAAAACTCAAAGAAAATAATATTCCGCTTCTGTCGCTCGAAACGAAAAAACCGCTCAAAGATTTTACCGTGATAGGTTTTTCCGTCGGATTCGAACTGCTGTACACGAACGTGCTGTATATGCTCGATTTGGCGCAGATCCCGTTCAGAGCAAGTGAGCGCGACGATTCCTATCCCATTTTGCTTGCTGGCGGTCCTTGCTCGGTGAATCCCGAACCGTTTGCGGACTTTTTCGACATAATTCTCGTGGGCGAGGGTGAGGAGGCGGATATTGCCATTCTCAAAGTCGTCACGGAGGGAAGAGAACAAGGTCTTTCAAAAGCGGAAATCCTCAAAAAAGTCAAGGGTATGGAAGGCGCGTACGTTCCCTCTCTTCACCAAGAGGGCGAAGTGGTCGTCAAAGCCGTCGTGCAAGATTTTGAGAACGCGGAGTATCCCACTCGTCCGCTCGTTGCCAACATAGAGGCGGTGCACGACAGAGCCACGCTCGAACTGTATCGAGGCTGCGCAAGCGGTTGCAGATTCTGCCAGGCAGGATTTTGGTATCGCCCGATAAGAGAGAGAAGCGCAAAACGTTGCGCAGAGATTGCCAAAGAGATGGTGGACAGCACGGGATTCAACGAGATTTCCCTTTGCTCGCTTTCAACGAGCGACTATACGGGGCTTGAAGAACTCGAAAAGGAACTTGGCGAGTACTGCAAGGAAAAACGCATCAATCTCGCTTTGCCGAGTTTGAGAATAAGCAGTTTCAAACCCGATATGGCAAACAATTCGAGGAGAAGTTCGCTCACTTTTGCGCCCGAAGCGGGTACGCAAAGACTGCGCAACGTCATAAACAAAAACGTCACCGAAGAGGAAATCGACAAGATATCTGTGGCTTTCGAGGCAGGCTACGACAGCGTAAAACTCTATTTTATGATGGGTTTGCCCACGGAAACGGACGAGGATATTCAAGGTATTGCCGAGATTTGCAAGCGGCTCAAACAACTTTATTGGCAGAAACGCTCCAAGAGAGGTTTGAACATTTCGGTGAGTTGCGCGGTGTTTATCCCCAAGCCTTGCACGCCTTTCCAATGGGAAGCGCAAATCTCTATGGACGAGATGAAGCGCAAGCAGAACTATCTCAGAGGACTTTTGCGAGAAATAAAAGGCGTTACGTTCTCGTGGCACGGCGCGGAAACGTCGGTGCTCGAAGCGGCGCTTGCAAGAGGAGATAAAAGACAATCCTACGTCATCGAAAGAGCGTACGAACTCGGCGCGAAATTCGACGGTTGGAGCGAGCATTTCAAGTGGGACGTATGGCAGAAGGCGTTTGCCGATTGCGGCTTGAAAATGGAGGACTATTACGGCGCGATTCCGCTCGATAGAACGTTGCCGTGGGAGTTTATAGACTCGGGCGTGAGCAAAAAGTACCTTCTCAGACAGCGTGAACTCGCATACGAAGGCGTCACCACCAAAAACTGCCGCGAAGGCTGCAACGGTTGCGGCGCGAACAGACTCGGGAGATGCACGATATGATAGTTCTCAAATACCGAAAAACGGGAAGCGTTTGCTTCATATCGCACATAGACCTTTTGCGCCATATGGACAGGGTGATAAGAAGGGGCAAGATTGCGGTGAAATACTCGCAAGGGTTCAATCCGCACGCTCTTATGTTCTTCTCGCCGCCTCTTTCTCTCGGAATCTCGTCTACGGCGGAGTATTTGTCCATAGACAGCGACGAAAACGCGCAGGAAGTTTTTGAAAAATACAATTCCGCAGTGCCCGACGACTTGAAGGCAAGCAAGGTTTTCACTTGCGAAAAGAATCCGAATCTTCAAGCGAAAGTGGTGTGTGCGGACTACGTTTTCGACGTGCCGTACAGAGAGATAAACGTCGGAGACGACTTTGAAGTCAAATACGAAAAGAAAGGTGAAATAGTCACCGAAAACGTTGCAAGCAAGATTTTTGCTTTCTTTGAAAGCAACGGCAAACTTGCCGCAAGACTCGCTTCGGGTAGCGTGAATCTGCGCCCCGACAGAATTCTTGACAATCTCAATGCGTTGCTCGGCGCAAATTTGAAATTGAACGATATAGAAAAAGTCGCTCAATACGTTGACGTAGACGGAAAACTCGTGCCCGTTGACGAATATTTGCAAAACTAAAGACGGACTTGCGCTGTTTTGGCGCATAGTTCGTTTTTTTGCTTTTGCGACCTGAAATCGATAATAATTTTTTAGGAATATACAGCAAAATGAAACAACTCATTCTCGACTACACGCCGTATTGTACGCGCGCGGCTATAGTCGACGACGGAAAACTGTTGGATTTTTCCGTCGAACGCGCGAACTTCAGAGGTATCGTCGGCAATATCTACAAGGGAAAAGTGGAGAACGTCATCGGCGGTATGCAAGCGGCTTTCGTCAATATCGGCGAGGAACGCAACGGCTTTTTGTTTACGGGCGACTCGCTCGTTGACAGCAGAGAGCTCGAACACGATATGCCCAAAGGCAAGCCTTTCAACGTGTCGGCAGGCGACGTCATTATGTGCCAGGCGGTCAAAGAACCTCTCGGACAAAAGGGCGCAAGATTGACGACGGACGTGACCATTCCCGGTTACTATCTCGTGCTTTTGCCGCTGTCGCCGTTTGCGGGAGTGTCGAGAAAAATCGACGACGGGAAACGCCGCGCATACCTTGAAGAGTACGTTTCGTCAATTTGTCCCGAGGGTATGGGATATATCGTCCGTACCGCCGCAAAAAAGGCAAGCGACGAGGACTTGGCAAACGAAATGCAGACGCTGCTCGAAAGATGGGAGCAAATCCGCAAGGACTACGCAAATGCAAAAGAGTGTTCGCTCGTGTTTGAAGAGGCAAGCCTATTTGAAAGAGCGGTGCGTGACACGATGTACGAGGACGTTGACAGTATCGTGGTGAACGACAAGTTGATTGCAAAGCAACTTGCAGGCAAGGTCGGAAAGCCCATAGAAATGTACGAAAACGAGAGAAACATTATGAGTTTCTACGGCGTGTCCGAGCAGATAAATCACCTTTGCGACAGAAAAGTGGTTATGCCGAGCGGCGCGTATCTCGTCATTGACAAGACCGAGGCGCTCACCGTCATAGACGTCAATACGGGCAAATTCGTCGGCACGAGCCACCTCGAAGACACCGTCTACAAGACCAATCTTGCGGCGGCGGAGTGTATCGCCTCGCAGTTGAGATTGCGCAATATCAGCGGAATCGTGATTATCGACTTCATCGATATGACGATGGAAGAGCATCGCCAAAACGTTCTGGAAACTCTCAAAGAGGCACTAAAACCCGACAGAATGAAAACTTCCACGGTGGGATTCACCTCGCTCGGACTCGTGGAACTTACGAGAAAGAAAACGAGAGCGCCGCTTGACGAGTTTATGCTTCAACCTTGCAAGGATTGCCCCGGCGGATTTGTGATAAGCGACTCGCAACTTGCGTTTATGCTCCGTGACGACCTTGTGAACTTCATCATCGAAAATAAGTGCGAAACGGTGTACGTCGGCGCGCACGAGGACGTGTTCAATATGGTGTTTGAAAGCGGACTTATGAACAGAAAACTCGAAAACGACTGGAAGGATAAGCAGATATATTTCTACGTCGACGACGATCTCACGCGTGAGAAGTGGAATATCTCCCAAAACAAACCCGAAGGGCATAAAGGGTACGTGAGAGTGTTGAAGTTAATTAATAATTAATAGTTAATAATTATAATTGAGGGCGGGCTCTGCCACGCCCGCACTCCGTTTGAGCAATTATTGTTGATTTAATCTTATCAATGTGGTATAATCGTTGTAATTATGAAACAATGGCGTATTAACAAGGACGACGGAGCGATTCTCGTTGAGAACGTTAGCGTCAGAAACGAGGGACAAGTCAAACTCAAATTGTCAAAGGTTGCCGTATCTTCGCATGATATGTCAAATTTCGCAACCCTTCCCAAAACAAACGCGGTGACTCCGGGTCATTCGGCGGTTGCGTTCGTGTCCGAAGCGGACGAGGACAGCGGTCTTAAACTCGGCGCGCGCGTCGTGATAAGTCCTTACGTCAAAGTTCAGGAGCACGGCGAGGACGTCATCAAAACGATGGGCGTAGATATAGACGGATTGCTGTGCGATTTCGTGTGCGTTCCTTTTGAGAACGTGTTTGCTTTGCCCGACGGCGTGAGTGACGAAGAGGCGCTTTTTGCAGAATATATCGCAATGGGCGACAACGTATTCGAGGCGCTCGACCTCGAAAAAGGCGACTATATCGTGGTGCTCGGCGCAAGCACGCTCGGCTTGATTATCGCGCAGATGGCAAACTATTATCAATACGTGCCCATTCTCATCGACCTCGATTCAGACAAACTCGCTCTTGCGCAAAAGTGGGGCGTTGCCTACACGCTCAATCCCACCTACGACAATCTCGAACGCAGAGTGGAGGAGATTACGGGCGGCCGTATGAGCGAAGCGGCGGTTTTCGCAGGCGAAAGCGTTGATATCAATTCGGCAATCCGACTCGTCAAAAACGAGGGCGACGTCATCATCGCAGGTTACGCAACGCGTGCAAAACACGCAATCGACGCGTATCCCATTCTCAAAAAGCAACTCAAAATCAAGGGCGTGTCGAGCGGCGAGGGTTGTATGTCTTCGGCAATCAACCTGCTTGCAAACAAGGTCGTCAAAACGGACGGCATCATCGGCGCGGCGGCAAACTTCGAGGAAGTTCCGAGCGTCGTGGAAAACTGCGTGAAATATCCTTATCAATACAGCAAAATCGTCGTCAATATGGATTGACGCACACGCTTTGCGTTACGATTTTGTTTTGCGGCAACGCTGCATATTTATTGCGCCCTTCGGCGCAAAATAAAAGAGAGGAAAGGTTGTCGACTTTGTCGGCAAACCGTGCAAGAGAGGATTGAATCGCTTTTTTGCGCAAAGAAATACTTTTGGTGAGAGAAAAATTCAAAAAAATTGAAAACGGACTTTCGTTCGTTCAAGAGGCAATAAGAAAATTTTCGTATACCGATTGGTATATTCTGCTAGTGCTTGCAATTGTCGTTATCGGCTGGACGGCGCAAAACGCTACGTTCGGATTCGTCACGCTCATAAGCGTGTCGTGCGTCGTTTTGGTGTTTGCCGACGACATTTTGCCGCTTTCCGTCAACGCTTTCGGCGCAATGCTGATGATTTTTCTTGCCGACGGCGAAACGGTCGTGAAGGTCGCAAATTTCGTGTATCTGTGGCCGACTCTCATTCCGCTCGGAATCGCAATCGTCGTTTTTATCGTCAGAAATACGATAATCAAGGTTAAAGAAAGACAGCGTTTCGTGCTCGGAAAAATGTTCTTTCCGCAAATCGCAGTCAGCGCGGCGCTCTTGCTCGGCGGCGTAGGCGTCGTTGCAAAAGCGAATTATCTTGCCGCTTTTCCAAACGCCATTGCCCTCGGCGTAGGCGTGCTTGCAGTGTATCTGCTCTTTGCAAACTTCATCAAAAAAGACGAAAATCGCGACTATGCAAAATACTTTGCAAAAGTCGTTATGTGGATAGGATTTGCCGTGTGCGTGGAAATGTGCGTCATCATCGCAAAATCCGATCTCGAGCCGAGCGAATGGTCGCGCGCCTATTGGAACGTAGGTTGGGGCAACCGCAACAATATCGCGACTTTCCTGCTGTTTTCCGCGCCTATGGCTCTTTATCTCACCACGAGAACGAGAAAACCGCTTCCGTTCTTCTGTATGGCGTTTTTCCAGTATTTCTGCCTTTGCATGACGCTTTCCAGAGGCGGCATACTGTTCGGAATGATCGCGCTCGTGTTCGGCATTGCGTTTTCCATTTATAAAGCACCCAACAGAAAGACGCAAGCCGTCTATTTTGCCGTGTGTATTGCAATCGTCGCAATACTTTGCGCAATCGGTCACGACGTCGTAAAAGGCTTGATCGAGAGCATCGCCAACAGAGTACACGTCGGAGACGACGTGGATATAACTTCGGGCAGATTCGACCTCTACAAAGAGGCGTGGCAGGTGTTCAAAGAAAATCCCTTCCTCGGCGGAGGCATGGGCTACGACGGTCACTGCTCGGGTATGCGCAATCCCGACAATATCAATCAATACTGGTTCCACTCAACGCTCATCCAAATCATCGGTTGTATGGGTATCGTCGGCATCGCCGCTTATCTTTACTACTATATCGTGCGCTTCGGCATCGTCATCAAAGGCATGATCAAACAGCACAAATTCGCATTTTTCGTGTTCGTCGCCTGGCTCGGATTCGAGGGATACTCGATGATCGACACCGGCACGATGATTCCTTTCCCGAATATGATGCTCGTCGCCGTGATGACGTATATCCTCGAATTGACCTCGTCTGGCAATAAGTTCGAGACGGATATCGACGGAATAAGCGAGGCGTTGCTCTTTGAGGAATATAAGAGAGAGGATTGTCAAAACTAAAAGCGAAATTCTCTCAGATATAGATTGCGCGTGTGCGCACGACAAAAAATACGCATATCCGTGTACGCCCAAAAGCGTCGGGGCAGGCGTACGCGCGCTTACAAAAACGAAACGCCACGTCAAACGAGCGATGAAAAGGCGTCGCTCACGGGGAGAGTGCCGAAAGTCGGCATAAAGATGCGGCGCGAGGGAGCGTATGGAAAAAATCAAAAATTTCTTCAAAGAAGAAAACGTTTCAAAAGCGTTCGAGTCAAAAATCTTCGTATGGTGCTGGCTCGCAATCGTTTTTATATGCTGGGTGAGCGGCGGTTGGGTCGCAGGTTTTATCATTGCGGCGATAGTGGCAAGCGCAATGCTTTGCCTTTGCAAAGATACGCTGCCCGTTTTGACTATCCTTTGGACGTTTTTGTTTATGCTCGGACAGAATCGCCACAGCCTTCAGGGTATGGCGTGGCTCATTTCGTTCGTTGCGCTTATCCCTATCGGCGCAATCGTGAATATTGTCAGATTCCGTCCGTCTTTCAGATTTTTGAATTATAAAAAAATCACCGTCACAACGCTTGCGATAATCGTGTTCTGCGCGGCGACTATGTTCTCGGGCATCGCTCGCGGCGAAAGATACGAAAACTTTGCAAGCCACGGTCTTTACGCAACCCTCGTGAGTTTGCTTTGCGTGGTGCTTGCGCTCGGATATATCTTCTTTTCTGCCACGATTTCGGGCGGCGAGGACGGCAAAAGGGTGCTAAATCACGTTTTGTACCTTATGTTTGCCTCGAGCGCAGTCATCGTGTTGCAACTTCTCGTTTACTATGCAAAACTCGGTGGTATGGACGCTATCGTTGACGGATTCGTCAAAAAGAGTGTCGAAATCGGTTGGGGCGGTCCTAATAACTACAGCATCGTGCTTGCAATGTGCATGCCCGCAACGTTCTACTTTGCAATCAAACAAGGCAAGTTTTCACCGCTTTATTTTGTGTACGGAATCGTCGAATACTTCTTCGTGTTTATGTCCGCAAGCCGCGGGGCAATCCTCTTCGGAGCAATCGGACTGTTTGTTTCGGCGGGTATCTCGGTGTACAAGAGCGAATACCGCGGACGTATGATCGTCGCAATCGAGGTGCTGTGCGCCGTCGCAGTGGTCGTTTTTATGGCGTACGCCGACGAAATCTACGATATAATGGGCGGCATTATGGACAAAGCGCTCGACGAGAACGGGCGTGTTCCGCTGTGGAAAGACGCAATCAAAAACTTCAAGAATAACCCGATTTTCGGCACGGGATTCGATTTCAATCTCGGCGGACACGTTTCAAGGAGCGACGGATATACGCCGTATTGGTATCACTCGACCTTCTTCCAGGCTCTCGCCTCGACGGGTATCGTGGGATTTGCGGCGTGGATTTATCTTGAAGCGTCGAGAGCGCGTGCGTTTTTGACCAAACCGAGCGTCGAAAAATGGTTTGCTCTCGTAGGATTTGCAATTTTTTGGGCGTATACGATGATTGACGTGTTCTATTACGCCCCGAACGGACTGCTTTATCTGTTTATGTTTACGTTGGCAATCGAAAAGAGCGTTGACCCTAGCAAACTTCGTCCGATAACTTTTGATATTATCGACAAAAAGCGTATGCAGAAAAGGTGCGTGGAAGAATACAAGAAAAATTAATAATTAATAATGAATAATCAATAATTGCGGGTGGGCTCTGCCCACGCCTGAAACTATTTATGTGTTTTAACACTCAAATATAAAAAAAGACGCTTCGGCGTCTTTTTTATATTTAATAAGTTAATATAATTTTTTATTTTACAGTTTTTATTTAGATTTACAGTTTTTATTTAGACAAGTTTTTAACGAATTCGAGCACGTATGCGACGGTTTGGGTGCGTTGCGCTTGCTTGTCGGATTCCGAAATACCCTCGCCGTCGTCGTTGAAAACTTTGAGCACATCGTCACTGTCAGCCGTGCAAAAACTCATATGCGCACCCGGAGAGATGACTTTGTGCGTGTAACCCTCTTTAAGTCGAGATCTTGCGTCCGCTTTCATTTCGTCTGTGAGGACGTGATCCTCGGCTGCTTCGATGAGGAGAGTAGCCACGTCGACGTCTTTCAGATTGTCCGATATATAGATTTCAATGTCGTTTTCGTCTTTGACGGGTTTGCCGTTTTCGTCAAATTTTTTGTGGCGATAGGCAAGGGGAGAGAGAAGTATTGCGCCCGCTACGGAAGATGCGTTTTCGCTTGCTCTGCGAATCGCCGCGCCACCGCCTTGCGAGTGTCCCGCGATGAAGAATTTGACGTTCGGGTAGTCCGAAAACGCTTTTTCTTGCTCGGCGTAATAGTTGTACGCCATGTTGAGTTTGAACTTGGGCATCACCACGAGATAGCCTTGCTTTGCAAGCGCAGTGCCAAGATATTCGTAATACTTCGGCTCTATCGCCGTGCCGACGTAAAAGACCACGCCGTAGCGGTAATTCACCTTTGTGTAGGTCATTCCGTCGTCGCCGTAAACGGGGTCTTGCACGGGCTCGAACACGAGGGCGGAGTCGGAATCCGTCGTCTTGACGAAAAATGAATTTTCGGCGGAGTAGTCAACCGCTACCGATTCGTCCTTGTCGCACGCAAAAAGACAAAACGCCGTCGTTATCAACAAAACGAGAGCAATCGCTATACTAATTTTGCCTTTCATACGCACCTCACGCCGTCATAGAATGGTTTGAAAACTCGTTCTTTGACGATTTTTTGCGGTTTTCTCGAAGATTTTTTCAAAAAATATCCGAGTGAACGTATTATATCATAGGTTGAAAAGATTTTCCATAGCATTTTTGAATATATAATGATATAATCGAATTATGAAAGACAAAAAGAAGAGTATTTTTGCAGGATTGCGCAAAGGATTTTGCGCTTCCGGCGTTAAAAAACACGACGAAGCAAGCCTTGCCGACTTGCTTTTCAAGCACGACGAGGACAAAATCGTGCCGTTTCATATGCCGGGACACAAGCGTGCGGATTTTCCCTATCTCAACGGCGCGCAGAAAATCGATATAACCGAAATCGAAGGCTTTGACAATCTCAACGACGCAAACGGAATTATTCTCGAATCCGAGCAACTTGCCGCCGAGGTTTTCGGAGCGAAACACGCAAGATTTTTGGTCAACGGAAGCACGGGAGGAATCCTTGCCGCAATCCGCACGGTCTGCGACTACAAGGACAAAATCCTCGTTGCGCGCAACTGCCATAAGTCCGTGTACAACGCGGTGGAAGTGTTCGGACTCACCCCCGTGTACGTTATGCCGACCCACTTTGAAGAGTACGGATTTTTCGGATCGGTCAATCCTTTCGACGTCAAAAAAGCACTCGACGAAAATCCCGATATAAAACTTGTCGTCATCACTTCACCCACCTACGAAGGTATCGTGAGCGACGTCAAATCCATTGCGGAAATCTGTCGTACAAGAGGCGTGATTCTGTTCGTCGACGAGGCGCACGGAGCGCATTTGGGGCTTTGCAAAAAGTTTCAAGAGAGCGCAAGGAATCTCGGAGCGGATATCGTCGTCGACAGTTTGCACAAGACGTTGCCCTCTCTCACGCAAACGGCGCTATTGTCCGTTTGCTCGGACAAAATCGACGTTTCAAAACTCGACAAGAATCTTGCGATTTTCCAATCGAGTTCGCCATCATACGTCCTTATGTCGTCAATCGACGGTTGCGTGCGTATGCTCAAAGACGAAGGAAACGACGTGCTTTTGAATTGGAGCAGAAATATAGATATATGCAAAAAGTCGCTTGCAAGGCTCAACAAACTTGCTCTTTTCGACCCGAAAAAAGACGGAAGAGCGTATGCTTTCGACAAATCGAAGTTGGTGATTCTTTGCACGGGAGCGGCTATAAGCGGCGTGGAACTCAAAAAAGTTTTGCGCAACGTCTACGGCATAGAACTCGAAATGGCAGGCGTAAACTACGCAATCGCAATGAGCGGAGCAGGGGATTCGAGAGAGAATTTTTCCGCCCTTGAAAACGCCTTGTTCGCAATCGACGACACGCTTTGCGAGCGCAACGGTCTTACGAAAACTCTTGTGCCGATTTTGCCCGAAAAGGTATTTAATCCGTGCGAAACGAACGCATTAAGCGGAGAATACGTCGATTTTGACAAATCCGCAGGACGAGTGAGTCTTGAAAACGTGTGGGCGTATCCGCCCGGATCTCCGCTCATCGTCAAGGGTGAAAAGATAGGTCAGGACGCCGTGAAAAGTCTTACGCTTATGTACGAGAGCGGCGTGAGTGTTTCAAGCGAAACGAGAAAGTTCCCCGGGAAGATTTGGGTTGCAGTTAATTAATAATGTTATCATCTATAAAGACAACCGTCGTGTACTAAAAATAAAACTTCCCCCTTCCTCACGTGTTTTGACTTCGGCGTTTGCGCAATGCAATCCGCCTCG
>URNP01000037.1 GCA_900549225.1 uncultured Eubacteriales bacterium
AAGCGAACGAGGCGGATTGCGTTGCGCAAACGCCGAAGTCCAAACACGTGAGGAAAGGGGAAGTTGCATTTAAGTAATCACAACGCACTCTTTATATAAGAGAAACTTAAACGATATCAAAACAAATATGAGCAAAATCAAACTATCAAGAAAAGAAAAAAAGAATCTCATTCGCATAAGCGTTGCGCTTGTTGCGTTTTTCATAGTGCTGATCGTTGACAAAACGCTCGGACTTGCAGAGGCGGTTGGCGGTCAATACGGCTGGCTGTTGCCGTTCTTCCTCTATTTTGCCGTGTATATGGTCATCGGCTACGACGTACTGTTCAAAGCGGCGAGAGGAATCGTACACGGACAAGTGCTTGACGAGAACCTTCTTATGTGCGTCGCCTCTCTCGGTGCGTTTGCCCTTGGCATCTACACGAGCGTTACGGGCAGGGCGCAAGAAGGGTTTGACGAAGGCTGTGCGGTGCTCTTGTTCTATCAGGTCGGCGAATTTTTCCAAAGTTACGCTACGGGTAAATCGAGAAAATCTATATCCGCTCTCATGGATATTAGACCCGATTACGCCAACGTAAAGAGGGAAGACGACGTCGTTGAACAAGTTGATCCGAGCGAAGTTAAAGTCGGCGACGTAATCGTGGTTTATCCCGGTGAGAAAGTGCCTCTCGACGGCATCGTCGTGAGCGGATCGACGACTCTTGACACCAAAGCGTTGACGGGCGAGTCACTCCCGAGAGAACTTTCCGAGGGCGACGAGATTATCAGCGGTTGTGTCAATTTGACCTCGCAAATTGAGGTTCAAGTGACAAAAGTATTCTATGATTCGACTGTTTCTAAAATACTTGACCTCGTTGAGAACGCTTCAAACAAAAAATCCAAAGCAGAAAACTTCATCACGAGATTTGCAAAATATTACACTCCGAGCGTAGTTGCGGCGGCCGTTTTGCTTGCCGTCATCGGCGGAGCAGTCACCAAAGATTGGTACACTTGGGTATATAGAGGATTGAGTTTCTTGGTCGTTTCTTGTCCTTGTGCGCTCGTTGTTTCCGTGCCCCTTTCCTTCTTTGCAGGCATCGGCGCGGCTTCGAGATTCGGTATTCTCATCAAGGGTAGCAACTATCTCGAACTCATGAGCAGAGCAAACACGTTCGTGTTCGACAAGACGGGCACGCTCACCAAGGGCAATTTTGCAGTGACCGACGTTGCTCCTGCCGACAACAAGGACGAAATTCTTCGCCTTGCCGCCATTGCCGAAAACGATTCGAATCACCCCATAGCACGCTCGATCGTGGCTTGCTACGGCGGTGAAATAGAGGGCGGCTACACGCTCACCAACATTGCAGGCTTCGGCGTTCTTGCCTCAAAAGGCAACGACGTCATCTATTGCGGCAACGAAAAACTTATGAAATCTTACGATATTCCGTACGTCCAGCATAAGGGCGTAGGCACGGTCGTATACGTCGCTCACAATAACGAATTCGTAGGTTCGTTGCTCATCAGCGACGAAATCAAGGATGAATCGATCTCTGCCGTCGGTGAACTCAACAAAATGGGTTGCAAAACCGTTATGCTCACGGGCGATAACGAGGCAATTGCCTCCGACGTCGCAGGCAAAATAGGGCTTTCCGGCTACAAAGCCTCTTTGTTGCCGCAAAACAAGGTGGAAAACGTCGAGCAAATGCTCAAAGAGAAAAAGAAAAACGACGTGCTTTGTTTCGTCGGCGACGGAATCAACGATGCGCCCGTGCTTATGCGCTCGGATATCGGCATCGCAATGGGCGGTGTAGGCAGCGATGCGGCAATCGAGGCAAGCGACGTCGTGCTTATGCAAGACGATTTGACGGGCATTTCCACCGCAAAGCGTATATCAAAAAAGACGATGCGAGTCGTCTACGAAAACATCGTGGGCTCTCTTGCCGTCAAACTTGCGATTATGGCGTTGTCCGCTTGCGGCGTGCTCGGTGCGTATTCCATGTGGATAGCGGTTGTCGGCGACGTAGGCGTTGCAATCGCCGCAATTCTCAACGCAATGCGTGTCAACCGTGGCTTCAAAACGCTTATCAAACAAAAGTAAAACACCGTGTTAGATACTCAAAATTTTGCAATTTTGACTATTAACGCACACAAATACACAATCATCTTAAAAGTGTAAAACAGTCATAATTTTCCCCTATTTATAAGAAAAACGGATTTGCAATTTGCAGTCCGTTTTTCTATATCTCACCTTTGCTTTTTCTCGTTAAAACGGTTGTAATATCTTACGCCGCTTTGTGCATATGATAAAAGAGAGGTGAAGTATGAATTTTATGGGCTTGATGCTTGCAATTCTCGGACTGTTCGGATTTATCGGCTTTTTCGGCGGCTTGTGGTTTTAGTACAAAAAGTTTCGTTTAAAATGTTTATGAAAACGAAAAGAACATATCGTTACGATATGTTCTTTTGTTTTGGTACCCCCATAGGGAATCGCGCCGCTTGGCCTATGCAACTTACACGCACAACACAGGCACGCATCCTTTTTGTTTTCGCACGACTTTTTGATAGGTCTGCGCTAGCACGCCGGGGCGGGCGCACAATTCACTGGATTGTGCGCTAGTCCGCCCGTTCGATTCCCTAAATTTGACTTGAAATAAAAAAACACATCGTAGAGATGTGTTTTTATTTGGTACCCCCATAGGGAATCGAACCCTAGTTTCCGCCGTGAGAGGGCGACGTCTTGAACCGCTTGACCATGAGGGCAAATCGATATTGCTTTGTGATAATAGCATAAATCACGCCCTTACGCAAGCAAAAATCAATATGTTTTGTCAAAAAATCGATAGCAAGGTCTTGTTTGGCATATATTTTTCAAAAAACTTGTCTATTTTTGATAAAAAAATACCAAATAGCATATTGATTTTTATTTAGTTATATTATAAAATACATTTGTATTAAATATTTAAGGAGAAAGTTATGGATCCCAAATATCAAAGTTTGTTTACACCTTGGAAGATAGGCAAATGTGAAATTAAAAACCGCATCGTGCTCACTTCTATGGGCGGAACTTCCATTTTCGGATGGATGGAGCCGCATCACTTTGACAAAGAAGCCGCAAATTTCTTGCTTGACAGAGCAAAGAACAACGTCGGCTTGATTTTGCCGGGTATCGCACCGATCAGAAACGTTATAGGCGGCAACTGGCTTTACAAGAGCAAAAGTTCCTTCAGACACCTCAAACCGTTTATGGAAGAACTCCACAAAACGGGTGCAAAAATGTTCGTTCAATTGACCGCAGGTTTCGGACGTTCTTTCGCAATCAGCGGAATGATGGAAATGCTTGCCACCAACAAGGTTCTCGGCGCAATCGCAAAACCGTTCATCAACATCGATCAACTCACGATGAGCGCGAGCCCCAACCCGAACCGTTGGAGTGACAAAGTGCCATCCAGAGCGATGACGATCGACGAGATTCACGAGTTTATCAAAGCGTTCGGCAAGACTGCAAAAATGTGCAAAGACGCAGGCGTAGACGGCGTTGAAATTCACGCGGTACACGAAGGTTACTTGCTTGACCAGTTCACGATGAAGTACACCAATCAACGTACGGACGAATATGGCGGATCCATTGAAAACAGATATCGTTTCCCGATCGAAATCGTCAAAGAAATCAAGAAAGTTTGCGGTGAAGACTATCCCGTATCCTTGAGATACTCCGTCGTATCCAAAACCAAAGGCTTCCGCCAAGGCGCACTTCCGGGTGAGGACTACGTTGAAGTCGGTCGCGATATGGAAGAGAGCAAGATTGCTGCAAAGATGCTCCAAGACGCAGGCTACGATATGCTCAACTCCGACAACGGCACGTACGACGCGTGGTACTGGGCGCATCCGCCGGTATATATGCCTCAAAACTGCAACCTCGCCGATTGTGAAGAACTCAAAAAAGCAGTCGATATCCCCGTGGTTTGCGCAGGTCGTATGACTCCCGAAGCCGGCGCGCAAGCGATAGCCGAAGGCAAGATCGACGGTATGGGCGTTGCACGTCAATTCTTGACCGATCCCGAGTGGGTGACCAAACTCATGCAAGGCAGAGAAGACGACATTATGCCGTGCATTTGCTGCCACAACGCATGCTTCAATATGGCGCACTACAACGGCGTTGCAAACGATCAGGATTTGTCCGACACTGCAGGTATGGCGCGTTGCGCACTCAATCCGCACACGATGCAATCCAAGAAATACAAGATCGTTCCCGCAACCAGATCCAAAAAGATCGCGGTTATCGGCGGTGGTATCGGCGGTATGGAAGTTGCAAGAGTCGCAACTTTGCGCGGACACAAAGTCACCATTTACGAGAAATCCAACGACCTCGGCGGCATTTTCGTTGCGGCAGCAGCGCCTTCCTTCAAGGAAAAGGACAAGGAACTCATCGAGTGGTACAAAAAACAAATCAAAGATTTGGGCATCGAAGTGAAGTACGGCGTCAAAGTTGACGACGTCAGCAAACTCGGCGCAGACGAAGTCGTCGTTGCAACCGGTGCGGTGGCAAGACGCTTCAAAGTCCCCGGAGTCGAAAAGACGATCGAGGCTTGTGACTTCTTGCTCGGCAACAAAGAAGTTGGCGACAACGTCGTTATCATCGGCGGTGGCTTGACCGGTTGCGAAATCGCATACGAATTGCAACTCAGAGGCAAACATCCCACCATCGTTGAGATGAAGAACGACCTCATCGCAGTCAAGGGCGTCTGCCTTGCCAACTCCTCGTATTTGAGAGAGTATTTTGCACTCCACAAAGTGCCCGTGCATCTTGAAACCAAACTCGTCGCAGTCACCGACAACGGCGTCAAAGTTCAAGGCAAAGACGGCAAAGAGTTTGAAATTGCGGCAGATTCCGTCATTATGTCCGTCGGATACAGACCCGCACCCGTTGCGGAAGAGAGCAAACACGTCCACGTCGTCGGCGACAGTGCAAAAGTCGGAAACCTTCGCACTGTAATATGGGGTGCTTGGGACGTCGCCATGAAACTTTAAGCGCGCTATTTGGCGTGATACTTCGTCAGGCACATCTTGCCTCAAAACCGTGTACGTCTATGTACACTGGGTTTTGATTCAAGATGTGCCTTTCTTGTCTGACGCTCAAATATCGCGCTTAAAACCTTTTACTCGTTAAATCGTCCGTCAACTCATTTACGCTCAGAAAATTAGGGTTGCCGTTCGGACGGCTCTTTCTCGTTCTTCATCTAAATATTGCGCTTTACGAATATGAGGGATATATTTGGGTTTCGGTTCAAACCGTGCCTTTCTCGTTCTTTATCCGTTTGGCAATTTAGATTGCGGTTTCATTGATTTTTTATTTACGGCACTTTCTTGTTTTTCATCTAAATATTGCGCTTTACAAATATGAGGGATATATTTGGGTTTCGGTTCAAACCGTGCTTTTTATATAGCGGTTATATCTATTTTTTGATATGGAATATTCCGCAATTATTAATTATTCATTATGAATTATTAATTAAAACGCCCCTCGTATAATCATTTTACAACGGTTTAGTTGCCATTCTTGCAGTATATGTTACAATATTATCAGCAAATATTTAGGAGTCATTGTTATGAAAAAATCCACAATGCAAAAATACGCGCGCCTTATCGCGCAGAAGGGCGCAAACGTACAAAAGAATCAAGAAGTTTTCATCGATGCAGGGCTCGATCAGCCTGAATTCGTGAAGATGCTCGTTGAGGAATGCTATCGCAAGGGCGCAAAAAAAGTCACTGTCGAGTGGGATTATCAGCCATTGACGAAGGTCAATTATCGTTATCGCTCGCTCAAAACTCTTTCCACAATGGATAAGTGGCAAATCGAAAAGTACCAACACAAAGTCGACGTGCTTCCTGCGATGATTTATCTCGAATCCGATGATCCCGACGGGCTCAAGGGCGTAGACCAACAAAAAGTCGCAAAGGCACAGCAAGCGCTTTATCCGATCATCAAGCCTATGCGCGAGAAGATGGAAAACAAATATCAATGGTGCATAGCCGCCGTTCCGGGCGAAGCGTGGGCAAAAAAAGTGTTCCCCGGCGAAAGAGTGGGCAAGGCTGTCGAAAAACTTTGGGAGGCGATTCTTTACACGGCAAGAGCGGACGGCAACGATCCTGTAGAAGCGTGGAACGAGCATAACGCCGACCTCAAATCGAGATACGATTATCTCAACTCGCTCGGCATCGAATCTTTGCATTATACGTCATCTAACGGCACGAATTTCACAGTCGGGCTTATTCCCGACGCACTTTTCCTCGGCGGAAGCGAATACACTCTCGGCGGAGTCGAGTTCAATCCCAACATTCCGAGCGAAGAGGTTTTCACCTCGCCGATGAAGGGCAAAGCAGAGGGTATCGTGTACGCAACTCGTCCGCTTTCCTACCGCGGTGAACTCATCGAAAACTTCTCCGTGCGTTTTGAAAACGGAAAAGCCGTCGAAGTCCACGCCGAAAAAGGCGAAGACCTCCTCAAACAAATGATTTCCATGGACGAAAACGCCGCTTATCTCGGCGAGTGCGCGCTCGTTCCGTACGATTCACCCATTCGCAACTCCGAAATCACATTCTTCAACACCTTGTTTGATGAGAATGCATGTTGCCACCTTGCTCTCGGCCACGGATTTGAAAACTGCATCAAAGACTACGACAAATACACTCTTGCCGAGTGTCGCGAAAAAGGTATCAACGATTCCATCATTCACGTAGACTTTATGATCGGTTCGCAAGATCTCAATATCGATGCCATAACGAGAACCGGGGGTGTAGTGCCGATCTTCCGCAACGGCAACTGGGCGTTTTAAGAGCGCTATTTGGCGAATAACTTCGTCAGGCACGGCTTGCTCCAAAATCACGTACGCTTATGTACGTTGGGTTTTGTTTCAAGCCGTGCCTTTCTTGTTCTTCATCCAAATATCGCTCTTAAAACCAAATATTTTAGTAAATAAATACAGCGTACACAATAGCACGCTGGGTTTGCGCTCCTCGGGGTGCTTTTTGGTCATACATCTAAATATCGTGCCCAAAAACTTGTATAGATTCAAATTTTATGCAATTATTAATTATTCATTATTCATTATTAATTAAAAAAAACAGTCGCTCTACTATCAAATAGTAATGAGCGACTGTTTTTCTCTTGACTGTCCCGCACCGCCGTGTGATGCCATTTTATAAACCCGCCGTATAGCAGGGTGGGTAAAGACTGCCGTGCAGTATCTGCCTTCCACTGATATGATGAGGCCTGGCATCGCTGCATTTTTGTCGGACGCGTCATCCCGTATAAAATTTGTGGTTCAAAATAGAGCATCATCACAAACATAGCAGGAATCTTTTCCTACGTTTAATATACCACAGGTTTTCCCTATTTGCAATACCCAATTTTTGACACCGAGCAGGGCAGTTATTCATCGATACAATTCCATAATGAGTTCAATTTTTAATTTTTAACACCGTCTACGCTTCAATTATTCGCCGTTCACGTGCGACTTTCTGTAGATATTTGATCAAAAATTACACATAAGTGTTTTACAAAACGCCAAAAATTAGAATACTTTTAACAAATTTCGCGTTTGGGCAACGATAATCATACTTTTTTCGGATTATGTGTTGATAAAACACTTTGCGTATGCTAAAATATATTGGTAAATAAAGATTTAGGGGTTAGACTATGAAATCTCTTACGATCAAATCAAAAACGATTATTTCGATTTGCCTATTCGTCGTTTTGTTCGTCGCGCTCGTTCTCGTGGCGACTTATTGCGATTTTGAAATAAGCAAAATTCTCACCAAAAACGCATTGAAACCGGGCGAGTATCTTGCCGACGATCTTTACGGCGTAGTGGGCGAGGCGATAGGCACTTCTCCCATTTACATTCTTCTTGGCGTATGCACGGCAATACTTTGTTGGTTCTTCGCAAAGAATTTCAAGGACAAAAAATGGGGCGTAGCGCTTGCCGTTATTTTCGGCCTCGTGGGAACGGTCGCTTGGTGGTATTACATCAAGGATATCATGAAATATATTCTCGAGCACGCCGCCAACGAAATCGGTTCTGCAGGCGCCGAAGTATACGAATTCCGTCACAACGCCGCCGTCGTAACGTGTCAAGTGCTCGTTGCGCTCACGATTCAAGCGCTCACGGTGCTTGCGCTTCGTCCTCTCAAAGCGGAAACTCTCAAAAAACTCGTATGGTGGGTGGTTGCGGCTCTTGCGGCTTGCGTTTTGGCAAACATTCTAATTATGATCGTCAAAGATCCCGTCGGTCGTATGAGATTCAGAGCGATCAACTCGTCTGTTGGACAAAATCTTATCGATGCGAATTTAGTGCCCGGATTCACGCGCTGGTACGTGCGCAACGGACAACCCGATGAAGCGATCATCAATATGTTTGTAGCCAAATATCCCGGCGCAAGCGACGCGTTCAAATCTTTCCCGTCGGGGCACACCTGTGCGGCAGGTATGTCGTACGCACTCATTATGCTTCCCGACGTTGTGGATTTCAAGCACAAAAAAGCGGGCAAAATCGCATGCTGGGTCACGCCGATCGTCATCACGATGCTCGTTGCAATCAGCCGTATCGTCGTGGGCGCTCATTATATGAGCGACGTCACGTTTGGCGGCACGTTTGCATTCGTATCCTTCATCATTATGCGTGAAATCTTCATCTGCAAGGGAAGCCATTTCTTCGCACTGTTCCCGCGCCTCGCGCCCAAGAAAGCCGTTACGCTCCCTGCGGACATCGAGGTTGAAAACGCAGTCGAAACCGAAGAAGACGACGCGTTCGAAACTCTCACGGAAGAGAGCGTCGATGAAACCGAAATCGTCAACAACGTTGACCCTTCCGACGACAAGAACGAGGAAATCGCACTTTGCAGTGAACAGGCAAACAAGATAGGCAAGGAAATTGCCGACAATCTCAAAGACGGCGTAGTCATCGAATAATCACCGTAAATATACCGCAAAATATCACGAATAATGTCAAAAAGCCCGAGAAAAATCGGGCTTTTTGCTTTTCAAATTGACATATAGCATTTTCAATGCTAAACTCATCGTTGCAATCGATGATTGCAAATCAAACGTTATGGAGAACGGCTATGAAAGCGGTTGTATCCGTTATCGGCAAAGATCAAAGAGGCATCATATCGGGAGTCAGCACTAGGCTCTACGAGTTTTCAATCAACGTGCAGGACATATCTCAAACCATAATGCGCGGTTATTTCACGATGATAATGCTCGTCGATTTATCCGAGGCAACTGCGGATTTTTCGACGATAAGCAAATCGCTTAGCGAACTTGGCAAGGAACTCGGCGTTGAAATCCGCATACAGAACGAGCAGGTATTCACGTCTATGCATCGCATTTGAGGTGAGGAATGATAAACGCAAACGAAGTGGTTGAAACCAACAAAATGGTATCGTTTGAGCATCTCGACGTACGCACGGTCACGATGGGCATATCCCTTTTGGACTGTGTAAGCGACGATATAGACGTTCTTTGCGAGAGGGTACACGACAAAATCGTGAGCAAAGCCAAGAATCTCGTGAAGATTTGCGACGATATTGCCAACGAAATCGGCATTCCCATCGTCAACAAGCGCATAAGCGTAACGCCGATAAGCCTTATCACCGCGCGTACGGGCAACGCCGTAAAGGTCGCCAAAACTTTGGACGCGTGTGCGGACGAAATCGGAGTGGATTTCGTGGGCGGCTATTCCGCGCTCGTGCAAAAGGGCATGACCGACTATGAAAAGGAATTCATATCGTCCATTCCCGAAGCGCTTTCAAGCACGAAAAAGGTTTGTGCGAGCGTAAATATCGGCTCGACCAAAGCAGGCATAAATATGGATGCGGTTGCCCTTATGGGCAAAATCGTCAAAGAAACCGCATATTTGACGAGGGATAACGACAGCATAGGCTGTGCAAAACTCGTCGTATTCGCAAACGCGGTCGAGGACAATCCGTTTATGGCAGGCGCATTTCACGGCGTAGGCGAAAACGATTGTGTAATCAACGTCGGCGTAAGCGGCCCGGGAGTCGTCGAAGAGGCGTTGAAGCACGTCAAAGGCGAGAATCTGACCGTCGTTGCCGAAACCATAAAGAAAGTAGCCTACAAAATCACGAGAGTAGGGCAACTCGTTGCGCAAGAAGCGTCAAAACGCCTCGGCGCAAACTTCGGCATCATCGATTTGAGTCTTGCACCCACACCCGTAAAAGGCGACAGCGTTGCGCATATCCTCGAAGAAATCGGCGTTGACGTGGTCGGCGGCTACGGCACGACTGCCGCGCTTGCTCTTCTCAACGACGCAGTCAAGAAGGGCGGAATCATGGCTTCATCGCACGTAGGCGGACTCAGCGGCGCGTTTATCCCCGTCAGCGAGGATATCGGAATGATCGAATCCGCACAAAAAGGCGTGCTTACTCTTGAAAAACTCGAAGCGATGACCGCCATTTGCTCCGTCGGACTCGATATGATCGCAATTCCCGGCGACACCTCCGCAGACGTAATCTCCGCAATGATAGCCGACGAATCCGCCATAGGAGTCATCAACAACAAGACCACCGCCGTGCGCGTAATTCCCGTCTACGGCAAAAACAGCGGCTTCGTATCTTTCGGCGGACTTCTCGGCACAGCCCCAATCATGCCCGTCAATCAGACGTCGCCTTCGAGGTTGATTGCGAGGGGAGGCAGGATGCCTGCACCCATTTGGTCCAACAAGAATTAAAAACTGCGCTATTGAGCGAATAACTTTGTCAGGCACGGCTTGCCCCGAAATCACGTACGCTTAAGTACGTTGGGTTTCGGTTCAAGCCGTGCCTTTCGCGTTCTTCATCTCAATATCGCAGTTTTTAAAAGTGATAGTTACTTGCCATTTCGAAGACGGAACTGGAGGCGCAGGGCGCCGACTGTAGCGAGCGCCGAACTTGACGAACAGTACAAGCGACTGCGCCGTG
>URNP01000038.1 GCA_900549225.1 uncultured Eubacteriales bacterium
TGCGAATCACACACCGCCGTTGCTCCATTTGCAGACGATTATATTATCTGTTTATTTGAGTTGCAAGCCGTCTTTGAACGCTTTGCCGACGGTCTGTCCAAGCACGACGTACGCGTTGTTTGCGCTGTCAAAAGTGATAGGCGCAAGTTTTTGCACGTCGATTTTGCCGTCCGTAAGAGCGCTCTCGTCACAAGATGCGTTGACGATGCGTCCTCTCATCGTGCCCGTCTGTGCGTCGTAATCTATAAGTTCGCACTCAAGCGCAAACGGGAGTTCGTTTATGATAGGCGCATTGACTCTTGCGCTGTGGGTGACGGTAAATCCCGTCTTTGCAAATTTGTCGGGATTGTCGTTTGCTGAAACAAGTCCGAGATAATCGCATTCTTTGACGTATTTTTCCGTTGCAACGGACACCGTAAACGCCTTCTTTTCAAGGATATTTTTGACGGTTTTATGTCCTGCGGACAAGCACATGGTAATTTGCTCGTAGTCGCCGATACCGCCCCAAGCGGCGTTCATTGCGTCCACTCTGCCCTCTTTGTCGTAACTTGCGATAATGAGCACGGGCATAGGATAAAGCCACGTTTTTGCACCGAAATCTTTTCTCATATATACCTCCGAAATTCTTACGGCTTGCGCCGTTTCGTTTTTCCGTATATTTATAAATCCGTACACGCGATTTGTCAATACTCAAAAGCGCGGCGTTCCGTTTTTTGCAACGAATTCCGTATATGCGCCAAGGTAGGCAAACGCCGAAAAATACGTGTCGAGTTTGAGCGTGTTGACCAAAAACAAATCCGAAAGCATCGCGTTGCCTTCAGACAGATAGTAGAGGTGCGCGCCGTAATTGAAGATGCACTTTTGCAGTTCGTCTTCATCTAAAATCGTATCGCAACTTGCAAGCGATTCTCCGTCGAAAAGTTTGAGCGATTGCATATATCCCGTGTGATGCCCTATCTCCATGCTTCTGTCAAACTTGCGCATATCTTTTGAGGGGCTCTTGCCCGTGCGCACGTCGCACGCAACCGCCCAAAAAAGCGAGGCAACGTACATATCCCCGTTGTCTTTTGCAAGATCGATGCACTCGTCAAACAACGCTTTTGCCCCATCGAAATCGCCCTCGTAGTATTTACAACAACCGAGCATATATTTCGGATCGAGCGTATCGTCGGCGTGTTCGACGCACCAAGAAAACTCTGCCGCCGCATCGTCGAGTCGAAGCGTCGAGAGATATCTTCCCGCGCATTTGCGCCTTGCCAAATAGTCGCTCGGACAAATATTTTTTGCCTTTTCAAAGCACTCTACAGCCTCGTGATAACGCATCTGAAAAGCAAGCGCATTGCCCAGTTCCATATACGTCTGATAGCACGGATTTTCGTTTGCGCACACTCTTGCCGCGGCGGTTTTTTCGTCGTCGCGCACGTTGTTTGCATGCGTTTTTCCAAACAAAATCTCGTCGTCGCGGAGCGCTCTCACGTCGCTTATCTTATTGCAATTGCAGTTTTGGTCACCAAGACACATCTTTTCTCCTTGTGCCTAAAACGGCACTTCATTTGTTTATGCTTTGCACTTTAATGTGCTTTCTTGCACGATTTTACGTCTGAAGTCAACGTATTGACTTATCAGATAGGCGGACAGTTGAATCAATACGATGCAAGCGCCCGGCGCGATAATCCAAGCGTATTTTCCCATCGTAATACCGCCGTATTCAAAGGCGTTTTGTATCATCACGCCCCAGGTTATATCCGTCACGCTTCCCATACCGAGAAAACTCAGCGTTGCCTCCACCATAATACAACTCGCAACCGACGGCACGAATTTTGCAATCGCAACGTCCATAACGTTGGGCAGTGTGTGACGAACGAGGATTCTCGCTCCGCCGTAGCCGAGCGATTTGAGGGCGCGCACGTAGTCGGAATTTTTGACCGCCATAGTTTTTGCTCGCACCGCCCTTGCCGTAGAGCACCAGCAAAGCAGAGATATGGTGAGAATAATTCCTCCTCTTCCGCCGCCCGTATACGCCGCAATGACGATTGCCGCAGGGAGCATCGGCACGAGCAGGAAGAAGTTGATAACGCCGTTCAGCGCCTCCGAACACACGCCGCCGATATATCCCGACAACAGTCCCATCGCCACACCGATGACGAGGCATGCAAGCGCACTCGTCACGCCCACGATAAGCGTTGAGCGCGTTGCCACGACAAGTTGAGAAAATATATCGTAGCCGAGGTTGTTCGTGCCGAAGATATGCGCGCTCGAACACGGCAAAAATTTGTCGAAACTCTCGTTCGGAGAATAAGGTGCGATTTTCTCGCCGAATATCGCAAAAATCGCAAACGTTGCGATTATCGCAATTCCGAGAACGAACACGACAAGGGAGAGCACTCGTCTTGCATTATAGGTTTTGCTAGGCCTCATACTTCCCTCCTTTGTCGCGGATCGCACCATACGGCGATCATATCCGCCACGAAGTTGGAAATTATCACACTCACCGAAATCACGAGTAGTGCGCCTTGAAGCATAGGAAAATCCTTGTCGAATATCGCACGATTGACGAGCATTCCCACGCCATCTACGGAGAACACTTTTTCGATGATAATCGAGCCGGCAATCATATGCCCGAAACTCGTGCCGAGCATTGATATAAACGCGCCCGATACATTCGGGAACGAATGGACGAAGTTAAGTCTTGCTCCCGATATGCCTTTCGCGCGCGCGTACGACATATACTGCGTGTCGCGTACGTTTGCGCACTGATTGCGCACGAGCAAATACTTTTTCGGAGTTGAAGCAAGCGCGAGCGTCGCCACGGGCATAACCAAGTGCCTCATTCTGTCCGAAAAAGCGTTTTGCGCAAACGCAGAGTTCAGTCCGCCCGAAGGCAAAATTTTCCACTCGAACGCAAACGTCACGAGAAACACTATGGCAAGCAAAAAGGTCGGGATTGCGTCAAGAAGCATCATAGATCCGCTCAACCCCACGTCAAGCAAACTCGACTTTTTATTGCCTGCAACAAGTCCGAGCCACAATGCAACCACTGCGGACAGAATCCACGCCGGCAGCGTTATTTGCAATGTGCGAGGAATTTTTTCAAGCAGAATCGCGCCGACGTCCGCACCTTGATGATAGGAATATCCCCACTCGCCACCAAACAAATCTGCAACGTAATTTGCAAACTGTTTCCCGAGCGACAAATCAAGTCCCGTGGCGTGATACAGCGCCTCGTATTCGGCTTGCGTCAGCGTTGCTTCGTCTGCACCGATGAGATTTGCAAGAGGGTCACCAGGCATAAGTCTTGGCAAAAAGAAGTTGACGACGAATATCGTCGCAAGCGCAATCAACGAGAACATTAAACTTTTGCATATCTTTTTTGCCATATCGTATATCTGCACAAAACGGGTTTTATCTGACCTTTTATGTTTTATAAACTCGCTTTTGTGCCGTTTCAGTTTTCAATCAGTTTCTTTTCAACGTTCTGAAAGTCACCACGTTCAAAATCCCGTAAGTGCCGTCCATTCTGAATTTGTCAAGATTTGCGTTTGCGCCGTAACTCACTCCGTCGTAAAAGAGCGGCACACACAAAACGTTTGTTGCAATATAATCCTGATACTCTCCGACCGCCTGTTCAAGAGCGTCTGCCGTCGGAGCGTCTTTCATTGCGTAAAGTATTCTTCCATACTCGGTAAGATTGCCACTCTCGTCCTCGGCAAGCATCTGTCCGTGTGCAACAGGGTTCTTTATTTCAAGCAAACTCGTATTTTGAGCAAGCGTGTATCTCGACGCATATCCCGCGTCGAAATCGTATCCTTTTGCGGTGATTTTGCAAAGGCTTGCCATATGGTTGCCTGCCTGATAATACTGTTGCCAATCGCTACCCTTTTCAACGAGATTGACTCTCACAATGTCGTTTTCCTCTATCTGCGTTTTGAGCAAAAGGGCGTATTGCGCATCGTCCGTACCCGAGTGAACGAGGAGTCCAAAATCAAACTTATTTGAAGCCGAATAACCTTCCTTTTCAAGCAACTCTTTTGCTTTTTGAAGGTCACGCTTCCACACGGGCGTTTCCTTGTATCCGAAAATTCCCTCTCCGACGAAACCTTCTCTAGCAGGCGATGCCGATGCGGAGGCAAACGTAGAGCGAATTTTGTCAAAGTCAATGGACAACGCAATCGCACGCTTAACGTTGACGTTCGTCATCTTTTGGTTGTTGAAAAACAACACCTTCGGCACTGCTCTCGTTGATTGCGAAATAACGCGGACGCCACTCGCCGCGCCGAGCGCCGTAATCTCTTCACTCGTAAGTCCTTTTGAATAGTTGTAAATCAAATCGACTTCTCCGCTCTTCAACGCCAATGCCAACACCTGTTGCGAGTTGTATTTTTTGAATATCACTTTGTCGAATTTGATCTCGCTTGCATAGGGGTAATCGGCAAATTTCTCAAACGTTACGGTTCCCGACGATTTGTCGAATGTGACGAATTTGAACGGACCTGCGCCGACGACGGATTGTTCGTCGGTCACCTCGTCCTTGGTTTTTCCATCGAAAATATGCTTTGGCATTATCGTAACGCTCGCCGCTTTTTCAAGGAAGGTTTCCGAAGGCACGGACAGCGCAAACACGAGCGAGTTGCCACTCTTTGTTACGCTTTGGCAATCTTCCGCAAGTGCCGACAAGGAAAACCCCACGTCGTCAATCGTCACGTTGTTGCCGTCATGCCACTTAAAGCCGTCTTTTTGCGTGAGCGTGACCTCTTTTCCGTCCTTGGAAACGGCGTAATCGCAATCCACCCCGACGTACAGTCCGTCGATTTTGCTTACCGCCGAAACTTGAGATACCGTCGACGCGATTTTGTCGAAATTATAACCCGGTGCACCGCCCGACACGTCCAATCTGTTGAGCGAGTCAATTTCGAGCGTCGTTCCTACGACCAAAACGTTTTCGTTGCCGCCGCCTTGCGGATTGCAAGCAAAAAGCGTTGCCGCCGCAACGACCGCAAACATAATTGCCACAAGAATTAATATTCCGTTTTTACGTTTCGTTTCCACACCTATACCTCAATTTGTTTTTATTTCATTCTTTCAAGAATCCCGTCGTCGAGACGATAGATTTCGTCGCAAAAATCCGCAACTCTCTTCTCGTCGTGAGAGATAAACAGCAACGATATTCCTCTGTTTTTCACGAGTGAATCCAACAGTTCCACAACGTTGTTTTCGGTGGTTGCGTCAAGCATAGACGTACACTCGTCGCAAACGAGAATTTGAGGATTGACAGCAAGCGCACGCGCTATCACGACTCTCTGCGCCTGTCCTCCGCTGAGTTGTGAGGGAAGTCTTGACGAGAGCGCGTCCTCAAGCCCCACGACGTCGAAAAGATTCGCCGTCTTATCACGTGCGTCTCTGCCTCGTTTTGCAGACTTTGCAAAAACCAACGCTTCCTTTATCGCACTCCCGACGCGTTGCATGGGATCGAGCGCAAGCAACGGTTTTTGCGGAATGAGTTGAACCTTGACGCCCGACTTTTTATCGTACCTGTTTTTGTCGTCAAGCAGCGCTTTACCGTCAAGGATCACTTGCCCGGAATCGGGAGATATCACGCCGCAAACGATATTTGCAAGCGTACTTTTGCCCTGACCGCTTTTGCCAATCAAACCTATCTTTTTGCCGTTATCGATTGTTAACGACACGTTTTTTAGCGGATAAACGCTCGATTTTGATTTTTTATCGCCGACAACGAAGGTTTTTGACACGTCTTTTATCTCAAGCATCTTGCACCTCGCACGCCGATATCAGTTGCTTCGTATATTCGCTTTGCGGATTTTCAAGGACGGTTTCGGCTCTGCCGTATTCTTTCACTTCTCCGTCTTTGAGCACAAGCACGAAATCGCATTTTTTTGCAACGCTTATATCATGAGTTACGATAATCAACGACGACGCTTCGTCGATACAATTCCAAAATGCCCGACTCGTTTGAGCGTCGATTCCTCTCGTCGCCTCATCGGCAACGATAAGCGTAGGCTCGCAACAAAGCGCAATGGCAAGCACCACTCTTTGCGCCTCTCCTCCGCTGATTTCAAACGGATATTTTTCAAGCAATTCTTCACCGTTCGCTATGCCGACTTTTGCAAGGTTATATATCGAATACGCCCTTTTTTCTTCGCGATTCAACTTCTTCCCCGCGCGAGAAAACGCCTCGTAAATTTGCGTTTTAATTTTGAGCGACGGATTGAGAGATTCCGCCCCGCCTTGCGGCACGAGGGCAATTTTTCTGCCGAGAAAATCTTTTGCTTTTTTGCGATTCTCAAGCAGATTCACCCCGTCAAAAATCACTTCGCCCGTTGCATAGCAATTGTCTGCAAGCGACGAAGTGAGCGATGACAGAATCATTGACTTTCCACTGCCCGATTCTCCGACGATTGCAAGTCTTTCACCTTCTCCGACGCAAAAAGACACTCCGCCGACAATCTTCTCGCACGAGTGCAAAAATTGCGCGTATACGCATAGATTATTGACTTGAATCACGCTTTTTTTCATACTGAAATTATACCATTCACATATATCGAAATCAAGTTATTCAGCCAATAATTGTACGGTTAAAAATGGAAAAATCAAACAAAACAGAACATAATGTTTTGTTTTTTGCAAAAATCGGTACACAATGTATTGACGAGCGAACACCGTGTTTGATATAATTTGACAAAGAGGTGAATTATGCACAAAAAGATAAACGCAACCACAGAGAAAATTTACAACGCATTTGCCGAAGTTTTGCTTGAAAAAGAGTATTCCGACGTGCGAATCCAAGACGTTTTGGACAAAAGCGGCGTGGCACGCAGCACGTTTTACGCCCACTACAAAACCAAAGAGGATTTGCTCAAATCCATTTGCACGACGATATTCGGTCACGTCTTTTCACACTCCGTGGAAGAAGAGCAAAGCCACGATTTTTCAAAATCGTCGATATTCGATTACAAGCACTTTATAACGCACATTTTCTATCACTTGCACGACGAAAAAGCGCTCGTCCACGCAATTTTGCTCTCGCAAAGCAAGGACACTTTTCTCAACTATCTGCGTGGCGAACTTGCCGAATTTGCAACCGCCTGCGTTGAAAACAATTTCGTAATCGGCAAAGATCTTCCAAAATCTCTGAAAATCAATTCCATAATCGAAAATTTCGTGCTACTCGTCGAATATTGGGACTCCACCTCCTTCGTCGACACCCCCGAAAGACTTACGGACTACTTTTTGCTAATGAACGAGTAAATTACTCAAACGGCGTTGCGGTGAAAGCAACAAACAAAGTTTATTGCTTGCCACCGTACTTGTTCTCGCAATCACTCCGCGCAACCCCTCTTAGCTCTCAAAATAAGACGGGCAAAACTTCAAACCACAATTCCGCCCGCGCGCTTGCTTGGTAACTGCGTGCTATGCACGCAAGCGGTCAATTTGAACGAGTTGATATTGAATTAAAAAAAAGAAAAACTTACAAACAAACGGGAGCGTGCCGTACGTGGCTGTTTGAGTGCAAGGCTCTAACATGGTTATTAGCAATATAAAACGGACAACGCGTCCAAACAGATGAATAATGCGAAAGCACCCCTTGAATGGCAACCCTAATTTACTAAGCGTAAATGAGTCGACATTCTCAAATAAAGCCTTTATTGAGATGAAGAACAAGGAAAAACCCTTTTGCGAACTCGCCTAACGTACTGATGCGTACGTGACGAGTGAGCAAAAGGGCTTTGACACAGTTGTTCGCTCAATAAAGGCTTTATTCTACGGCGATTTCTTTGACAAGAACTTCGTTCCCTCGAATCAAATAAGTATGTTCACTGCCGCAATAGGGACAGGTCTTGCCATACTCGACGGTCGGGTACTCTTTTTTGCAGTCCTCGCAGTAGGTGACCGCCTTGATAGGTTCGATTTCCAGAGTGCAACCGCGCAGAAGATCCGTGCGGTTTGCATTCCAGTTCCAACAATCGATGAGTTGGTCGTTTACGATTGTAGACACTTCGCCGATTTGCATGACGACTTTTTGGATTTTGGTCGCCTTGTTTTCGAGCGCGACGTCGCGCACCATATCGGCAATGTGAAAAACTACGCCTAATTCGTGCATATCAGCCTCTTACTTGTTTGCTTTTTTTGCTGCTTTTGCCGCCTTCACCGCTTCTTTATGCTTCTTTTGAGACGCTTTTTCTTCAGCGGTTTTCTTGCCGAACACGATTCTCATGCCGCGCTTGAAAGCGTACGGAATGATCGCTTTGAACTTGTCTTCGCTGCGAATCATCGTGGAGCATTCGGGATGTTCTCTGTGGAGGTGGATTGCGTCGAATTCGCACTTGGTGGTGCAGACACCGCAACCGATGCACTTGTTCTCGTCCACAACGCTTGCGCCGCAGCCGAGGCAACGACCTGCTTCGATCTTGACTTGCTCTTCGGTGAGAGTGCCGTGCAAATCTCTGAAGGAATGTTTGTCGCCTTCGAGTTCTTTGGCTTCTTGTCTGCCTGCGGTGTCGTAACTGTCGATGACGATATTGTTCTTATCGAGTTCGATGAACTGTCTGCGGTTGCGACCGATGGTCATGCTCGTGCCGGGTTGTACGAAGCGATGCAGAGATACTGCCGCGTTCTTACCTGCTTCGATAGCGTCGATTGCAAACTTCGGTCCGCTGTACACGTCGCCACCCACGAAGATATCGGGTTCTGCGGTTTGATAAGTGAGAGAATCCGCGATCGGATAATTGCCGTGATGGAATTCAACCTTCGTTCCCTTGAGCAAGTCGCCCCAGACGATTGCCTGACCGATTGCAAAGATGACGTGTTGTGCTTCGACGGTGATTGTGTCGTTCTCGTCGTAGACGGGGCTGAATCTCTTGGTTTGAGGATCGATGACTCTCAAGCACTTCTTGAACACGACTGCCTTGACGGTGCCGTCTTCGTTCTTGAGGATTTCCTTCGGACCCCAGCCGTTGTTGACGGAGATACCGTCTTGAAGCGTTTCTTCGATTTCGTTCTTGCTTGCAGGCATGGTTTCTCTCGATTCGAGGCAATACATACCGACTTCTTCGCTTCCGAAACGAACTGCCGTGCGAGCGCAGTCGACTGCAACGTTGCCGCCGCCGATGACAACCGTTTTACCTTTGAGTTTTCTGTCGTGATTCTCGGTTGCCGCATGCAAGAAGGATACTGCCATATCAGTGCCGATAGCGTCTTCGCCGGGGACTCCGGGAAGTCTGCCACCTTGGCAACCGATTGCAACGTAGAACGCTTTGTAACCTTGTTTTCTGAGCTCGTCGATGGTGACGTCTTTGCCGACGTTGACGCCGGTCTTGAACTCTACGCCGAGTTCACGCAAAACGTCGATTTCCGCTTCGATGACGTCTTTTTCGAGTTTGTAGGAAGGAATGCCGTAGGTGAGCATACCGCCGAGGCGTTCGTTCTTTTCAAACACGGTGGGTTTATAACCCTTGGTTGCGAGATAGTATGCGCAAGAAAGACCTGCAGGACCTGCGCCGATGATTGCGATCTTTTGTGACCATTGTTTGTCAACGTTGGACGGAATCACGACTTCGGGAACGAATCTCGTTTCTGCGTGCAAATCTTGCTCTGCGATGAATTTCTTGATTGCGTCGATGGACACTGCCTCGTCGATAGTTCCTCTCGTGCAGGCAGCCTCGCAACGCTTGTTGCAGACACGGCCGCAGATTGCGGGGAACGGGTTGTCCTTCTTGATGAGTTCGAGCGCTTCTCTGTATTTGCCCTCTTTTGCCTTGCGGATATAACCTTGAACTGCGATGTGAGCAGGGCAAGCCGCCTTGCACGGAGACGTACCCGTTTCGTAGCAGTTGATGCGGTTGTTGTCTCTGTAGTCCTCATCCCACTTGTCCGGACCCCAAGAGAGGTTGTCGGGAAGTTCGTGTTTGGGGTATTTGATTTCGCCTTGCTTCGTGCAGAGTTTTTGTCCGAGTTTGACTGCGCCTGCGGGGCAGAATTCCACGCACTTGCCGCAAGCCACGCACTTGTCTTTCTCGACTTTTGCTACGTACGCGCTTCTAGACATATTCGGCGTGTTGAAAAGTTGCGAAGTACGGAGTGCGTTGCAGATATTCACGTTGCAGTTGCAGATTGCGAAAATCTTGTTCTCGCCGTCGATATTCGTGATTTGATGCACGAAACCGTTCTTTTCTGCATTGCGGAGGATTTGCATAGCCTCGTCGTATGTAATATCGCGGCCTTTGCCCGTTTCGCGGCAGTAG
>URNP01000039.1 GCA_900549225.1 uncultured Eubacteriales bacterium
CAGGCTCTTGGCAATACAAATCGGCTGAAAGCCGTGCCACTTCACCTGCGTGTCGGCTACGCAACAGAATGCCACGCATTCTCGTACTATCCGTCAAGTTCGGCGCTCGCTACGGTCGTCGCCTTGCGACTCCGATTCCGTCTTCGAAATGGTTATGCTAATGCGTAGTAGTTTCCGGCACTTTTCACGATTAGTCCGTCGATTTCGAGGTTGAAAAGCAAGTTCGTCAGATCCGCCACGTTAAGAGAGGTATCCGCGAGCAATTCTTCAAAGTGCTTTTCTCCGTCGTGCAGACAATCGAGAATCTGACTTTCCGTCATAGACAACTGCACGGGTTCTTTTTCGACCACTTCCCTTTGGATATGCAATGAATCGAGCACGTCCTCCGGCGAGATCGCAAGTGCGTGAGGCATTTCTCTCAGCAGTTCGTTGCCGCCTGCGTTTTCTTCGTCGTAGATATTGCCAGGCACGACGAATATCTCTTTGCCTTGCTCGATTGCAAGTCTCATAGTGATCAGCGAGCCGCTCTTTTTTGCCGCTTGCGGAAGGAACACCGCCTCCGAAAGTCCGCTCACGATGCGGTTTCTGTCGGGAAAGTGATATTGAAGCGGTTTCGTGCCGAGCGGATATTCGCTCACGAGCAATCCTCCGTTTGCGAGGATTCCGTCCATAAGTCCTCTATGCTCTGCAGGATACACGACGTCAAGTCCGCACGCAAACACCGCAATAGTTGCCGAGCCGTTATCGACGCAAGCCTTGTGTGATATTCCGTCCACGCCTCTTGCAAAACCGGACACTATGCAAAGTCCCGCTCTTGCAAATTCTCTTGAAAACTCTTCCGCGACCTTTGCGCCGTATCTCGTGGGACGCCTCGTACCCACCACGGCGATTTTGCGCATTTTTAGGGCGTCCGTATTTCCCTTGAGAAACAGAGCAATCGGTTTGTCGTACACGTCGCAAAGTTCCTCGGGATAATCCTCGTCCAGATAAGTTATCCAATGGATTTCCCTCTTTTGCAAATCTTCGAGAATACCGTCGATTTTGCCGAGTTTATCGTAGAATTCGTTTGCGTGATCGCCGAGCACCTTCTGCGCGATTTCTCTTGCAAACGCCTCTTTCAGTTCGCTCGGTTCGTCGAATTCTTCTAGCAACGCCGTTTTCTTCTTATTCAAGAGTTCCTCAACGCATTGAAGCGCAATCAAAACTTTGGTGCTTTGGTCAAATCTGTCCATCAACTGTACTTCCTGTCAAGCCCTCTGTATTGGATCGCTTCCGCAATATGCGCAGGCGTTATATTTTCGCTTCCTTCTATATCGGCAATCGTGCGAGCGACTTTGAGGATTCTCGTCGTGCCCCTTGCGCTCAGATTGAGTTTATCGAAAGCTTTTTTGAGCAATCTTTCGCAGTTCTCGTCGATTTGACAATACTTTGCGAGTTCTCTCGATCCCATTTCTGCGTTGGTCGCTATGCCGTCGTTTGCAAATCTCTCTCTTTGAAGAGCGCGCACTCTGTTTATGCGTTCTTTGATTTTTGCCGACGATTCACCCTCTTGCTTGGTTCTGAGTTCGTCGTAGGAAATATTATCAACTTCGATTTGCAAATCTATTCTGTCCATCAGCGGTCCGCTGAGTTTTGACACGTAATTGTGGATTTGCGAGGGCGTGCAACGGCAAATCTGATTCTTCGAGCCGTAGTTTCCGCAAGGACAAGGGTTCATCGATGCGATGAGCATAAAGTTTGCGGGATATTCGGTTGTCTGTTGCACTCTCGACACCGTCACTCGTCTGTCCTCAAGCGGTTGACGCAGAGTTTCGAGCGCGTGACGCGAATATTCGGGCATTTCGTCGAGGAAAAGCACGCCGTGGTTTGCAAGGCTGACCTCGCCCGGTTTTGCCTTTGCGCCGCCGCCCACCAGAGCAGGCACGGTGGTCGTGTGATGCGGAGTTCTGAAAGGTCTCGTCGTCACAATTCCCACGTCGCTGTCGAGTATGCCCGCAACCGAGTGAATCTTGGTCACTTCGATTGCCTCTTCAAAGGTCATTTCGGGCATAATCGTAGGCACGCATTTTGCAAGCATGGTTTTGCCTGCGCCGGGAGGGCCTATCATAAGTGCGTTATGTCCGCCCGCAACCGCTATTTCGAGAGCGCGTTTTGCAACGGTCTGCCCTTTCACGTCCGCAAAGTCCACGCCGTAGCCGTGATTCACGCACGCCGACTCGTAAGTCGAGGACGGCACTTTCTCGTATATCACGCCCGAGAGCATCTCGACGACTTGACGGAGATTTTCGAGTGCGTATACGTCTATGCCCTCAATAAAACTTGCCTCTCTTGCGTTTGAGGCAGGGATAATAAACTTGCGGTGTCCCGCTTGCATTGCCGAGATGAGCAACGGCATAATTCCGTTGACGTGGCGCAGTTCTCCGTTGAGCGACAACTCTCCGATGATGACGTATTGTTTGTACGACTTGTTCTCGAGTTGACCCGTTGCGGCCATAATGCCGAGTGCGACGGCAAGATCGAACACAGGACCTTCTTTTTTCGTATCGGCAGGCGCAAGATTGACGATAATGCGCTTTGCAGGATATTGAAATCCGCTGTTTTTGATTGCAGAACGGACGCGTTCCTTGCTTTCCTTCGTCGCAGTCGAGGCAAGTCCGACCATATCGTAGCCTGGCAAACCGCTGTTGATGTCCACTTCGACGTCCACGGCGTATCCCGTGAGTCCGTCCAAGGCGTAACTGAGTATCTTTGCGAGCATAGGACTCCCCTATATATTTATTAGTTTTTTAATATTAGCATAGCAAGGCAAAAAACGCAATAAAAAATATCGCGCCCCAAAACGCAAAGCGTATATGTAAGCACGATACAGTCGGTTAGATTCCGCAAAAAAATATTTTTGCAACTTTTTTTCTTAAAAAACGCTTAAACCCGTTCAAACTTCTTTACTCTCATCGTCCGAGTCCGTTTTGTCTACGTTTATATAATTTTCAAGCAATTTCTTTTTGTCCTCTTCGCTTATATCCGACAATGTGATTTTGCCTTCTTCCTTCTCTTTTTCCTTTTCAAGCGCAAGTTTATCTCGCACGACGGACGAAATTATCAGCGCAAACACGATACACAGCGGAATGACCACCACCACGACATATCCGTACCAGTTGGACATGAATTTGCGCAGTCCGCCCACAAACACGGATTTTTTGACGTACTTCGCCTTTACGTTTTGCGGATTGAGTTGCCAATTGTCAACTGCCTTTGCGTTGTCGCCCTTTGTCTTAAAATAGTTGACCGTTCCGTCGTCGTTTCTTGCGATTTCAACGATACGGTGCGTTTCGTTGTAGTTTCCGTTGGGCGCTTTGAAGGTTATGATATCCCCCACTTGCAACGAGTTTACGTCGTCAACTGCTTTGCACATAATCACGTCGCCCGGTTCTATCGTTCCGCTCATACTGTCGGTCAGCACGTCGTACATATAGTAGCCGAAAATCTTGCTTTCGCCGCCATTGCTCTTTTGCACGAGTATCACCGCAACCACAACCACCATAAACACGAAAATCAACGCCACTATCGCAGTCGACACGGCGTTGTAAATTTTCTTGGCTTTTGAAATTTCGGTGTTTTTCATATTTTCAATTTCAAGTGCGCGCTCTCCGTTTTGTCATCTCATCGGTTTGCGAATTTCCGTTCACCTCATCAAACACGCACGTCCGAAGCGTTCACATTTTCTATATCTTTCTTGCCTTCTGCAACGTCGATATTGGAAATATCCGATTCGTTGTTTGACTTATCGTCGTCGTTTTGCTCTTTCACGCTCTCAGGCGCGATTTGAGCGGTTTCAGACGATTTTTCGTCTGTTTCCTCGGCTTTCTTCGCTTTGCGCGTATATTTGCGTTTAGGCTTCTGTTCTTCTTGTTCCAATTTGCCAAGATTCGCTCCATCACCCCACGGCATCACCTTGTCCGCTTTCTTGAAACTTATGCCCATTCCCTGCGTATCTTCGATCTTCGTTCCGATATTTATGCGCAGTTCCGATTTCGGTCTGATTTCGCTCTGAACAGTAGCGTTTTCGTCCGTATCGATTGCGCTGTTTTGGATGTTTTCACCTGCATAGAGTGCGCTATTTTCGGCGTTTTTCTCCGTGTCGAGTGCGTTATTCTCTGCATTGCCGACAGCATCGGAAGCGTGTACATTGCTTCCGATTCCTTCAGTTTTCTCACCGTTTTCGGCGCTTTCCGCTTGCAAATCCGCCTGTTCTTGCTTGGGTTTGCGGTTATATTTGCGTTTTGGCTTTTTATCTTCTTCACGCTCGATTTTGCCGAGTTGCGCGTTTTCGCCCCACGGAGTTACTTTATCTCCGTCTTTGACGTGCACTTCGCCCACTGCAACCTTGTTTTCGTCAACGGGAGTGAGATTGAGTTGTCTATGCGGCTTTTCTTCTTCAGTCCACGGGTCGATGTCCTGCGTCTTTGCTATGCGCAGTTTGCCCTTCTTTCTCGTCTGTTTAGAGGCATTTTCGTCTGTTTCGGGGCTTGCCGCACTCTCGTTTTTCGCAGAAATTCGCACCGATTGTTCGGCGTTTTCGGGTTGCGAAAACTCCGCAAATCTTCCTGCTTGATTTGACGAATTTGCTTGTCCTCGCTGCGAATTTTGCTCGTTTTGCTCGTTTTGTTCGACTTGTCCGAGTTGATCGAGTTGAAGTTTTGCCTTCGGTCTTTGCTGTGGCAAAATATCTCCCTCGATAGGCATAACCGAGTCGATTGCGTCGAGTGCGTGATCGATTCTTGCGTCGCGCAAAGCCTTGTCTTTGCGTGCTTTTTCCATTTCGTCAATGGATTTGTTGATGCCCTCGGTGTTCTTGTCCTCGAGTTCGAGATTCTCGTGCTTGTCGATCTTGATCTCTGCCTTGCGTTTTGCTTCCTCTTCGAGCCTCTTCTTCTCTTGAATCTTGGCTTTTTGGAAACTGAACGGATCCATTCCGAAATATGCGGAATCTTGAGAAGAATCCATATTCTTTTCAAGTTCTTCACGCTGTTTTCTGAACGCTTCGGCACGTTTTTGTATATCTTCTCTGCGGCGGCGTATGCGCTCTTGTCTGTCGCGTTCGTCAAGTTCTTCCTGCTTGATTCTGCGATAGGACGTCAAGCAACGATCGATTGCGTCGCGCGCCTTGATGATCTCTTCCTGCTTGATTTTGTCGTCGTCGGGGCGCTTGAAAATCTTGCGTACTTCAAACAAGTGCTGATCGAATTTTTCCGCGTCGGGTTCGAGATCGACCTCTTCCTGATCGGCTTTGGGAGGCATCTCTTTGAAACGCTCCACTTCCACCGGGTGTTCGACAACGACTTCTTTTTCTATTTCTTGCGGTTTTTCAACCTCTTTTTCTATCTCTTTTTCTTCGATTTCGGGCGGAGTTTCCGGCTCTTTTTCCTCGGGTTGCTCGGGTTCTTCGGGAGGAGTTTCGGGTTCTTGCTCGGTCGGGATTTCCTTTTCGGATTCCGCGTCCTCTTGCGGCTTCACCTCTTCGATATTCTCGTTTTCTTCCTCGTTTTCCTTCTGATTCTCGAGTTTTTGGGCGTATTCGTCGCGATCGATTTTGTCTTTTTCAAAATCCATCTGACCGACGCGAAGGAAGTCCGCAAACTCCTTGTCCTCCATGTCCATATCCGTTTCGCACTGATCGTACAGACTCTCGAACACCATCGTGTTGAGCGTCACCATACTGCTGAGTCTTTGTGCGCTTTCGTCGTCGATATCGTAGTCCTCGACTTCGTCGGACGTGGAAAAACCTGCGGATTGCTGATAAGTTTCGATAAACTGCCAAAGTGTAAGCGCCTTCTTGAAATTCGGCTCTTTCAAAATGACGTTCGTACGCATAATAGGCGGACGGACAGGTGCGGAATTGCGCATCGATTTTGCAAAAGACGACGACAAAAAGTCGGTGATAATGCGGTCGATTTTTGCAACACGCTCGATTTTGGTGAGCGTGTCCGGATCGAGGCGCATAACCTCGTCAAAACTCAATTGTGCGAAATACTCCGTTCTGTAAGTGATTTTTTTGCTTGGGAGATTGAATCTCGACTCAATATCGAGTTCCAAAACGTCCTGCGTTGCCGACGCCTTTTTGATCTTGTCGTAACGCATTGTGACGAAGTCTTTCAACTTCAACAAAAGCGTGTAAATAAAGCGGTTTTCGTAGATTTCAAAGGATTCCTCTTTGGTGATATTGAGGATTTTTGACGGCGTGACGTCACCCGTCTTTTCGTCCACTTTTGAAATCATATTGGTGTGCTGGGCAAGGTATTTGACTGACTCCGTGGAAATACTCCTTGCAAGCGACACGTCGACGATATCTTCCTCTTGCACGATAAACTTTCTCGGATTACGCACGATCGTATCGAGGTTGGGAAGAATGCTTTCAATGGTGTCGATCCAGTCGATTGAAATGTCTTGAACGAGGCGTTTTTTTGCGAGTTTGAAGCTTGACGCGCCCTTATCCACGCGTTTTTTGAATTGCTCATAAAAGCCCTCTTTGTTGAGGACGGAAACAATCTTATTTGCGTACTGTCTGTACACTTCTCTTGTAATCTTATTGTCTGCCATCTTTTATGAGATATTTATTCGCGTTCTTCCACTCTGACATGATAAGGTGGAATTATAAGACGTAGCATCTTGATGCTAAGCTCTAATTATTCATTGGAGTGTGGGGGTAGTCCCCCACACTCAATTATTAATTATTAATTCAATGTCACGCATTAGAAGAGTTTCTTCAAGCGGTTGATATACTCCTTGCTCTCTTGCATATTCTCTTCGCCGAACAACTCGCTCAAATACAAAATCAAGCCGTCGATTTCGTCACGAATGTACGACAAGTTGAGTGATTCGAACTTGCGGAATATCTTGTTGCAAAGGACGTAGTCGAGTCCGTCGATTTCCGTGCCGCCACAACCGACGTACGAAGGAATGAACTCTTTGAGTTGCTTCACGATACGGTTGCCGAACGCGAGACGGAAGTGTTCGATGACGTAGTCGTCGAGTTTGTTGACTTTGTCAAGGACGTCTTGAGACACTTTGTAGACCTCTTGCGACTCTTTGAACATTGCTTCGAGGTGCTTGTAACTGATGAAAATGTTATCCGCCCACGGTGCGTCGAAAGGCACGCCTTTGCTGTTGATGTTTATAGGCATAGCGCGGTCGTAAACCTTATCCGATATTGCGAACGTCGAGTCGTCGTTGTTTGCAGTGCCGATAAACCACATATTTTGCGGAAGTCTGAAACGACCTTTGTCGATATGCTTGGGGTCGTTTGGCCAGCCCGAAGGCACGAGGTCAACGATCCACTCGTCACGGGACGGCATTTCGAGAATTGACAACATTTCTGCGAAATAATATTCGACACGCGCGATGTTCATTTCGTCGAGGACGGTGAGATAAATCTGATCGTTCCAAGTCGCCTCGTACATTTTCTTCAAAACTTCGGTTTCGTTGAAACGCTTGGTGAATTCGTTGAAGTATCCGAAAAGTTCGGTACGGTCACGCCAGGACGGCTGAACGGACGCTATCGTCGCCGGGTTGTTGAGGAAGATTCCCATTGCGTGCGGAAGCGAGGTTTTACCAGTACCTGAAATACCTTGCAGAATCATCAAACGCGAGGTTGACATACCTGCGATAAACAGTCTGATTATGCGCGGATTGTAGTAAAGGTGCATACGCGAGCAAGCAAAGTTGCGGAAACGATCGCAAAGTTCGGGCAACGTGATTTCGTCATCGTAGACGGGAGGAACGTAGTTTTCGTAAATCTTGTCGATTTCGGTGAGTTTGTAAAAGCGCGATTCGCCGGTTGGCGATTGCTCTTCTTTCTTCTCGCCTTCTTCCCCTTCTTCGCCCTCGAAATTGCCGATATCGCTCACGCGCATGCCGAGAATACGGTCCTTTTCAGCCGACATTTTGATGATTTGCTTTTTGAGATTCGCGCACTCTTCAACGAGATCCTGCGGCAAAACTTTGGCTTTTTGCAGCCTTGCGAGTTTGCGGATTCCGAGCGCCGCCAAAACGACGATCGCAACGATCACCGCAACGATAAGAATGATAAAAATTATCGCAACTGCCCATTCTCCCGCGCCGAAGTATTCGGTGTAGTTTTTGAAAGCGTCTCTGTAACCTTCGTTGTAAAAGATATGCAAAAAGCCCCAGAAAATACTGCCGATACCCTTGTCGTAAAACGCGCCGAGAAAGGCTTTTAGAAATTCAAACACTAAATTTATGTTCATTTCGATATTCCGTTATATTCGGCTTTTATCCTCATAGCCGACGTCCCCGAGGGACGATGCAAAGTCCGTCATTGCGACGCCGTACTCGCTCAAATACGTGAAAATACGCAAAGCAAGCAACGATTCCCCAAAACTTTGCAAAAGGAAACTTCGATTTTGCGCACGCCCGCAGGCGTACGCGCAAAGTTTTCCGCAACGATATTATTCGGATTTTTTCTCTTCGTCTTTCGTTTCTTGAGATTGAGTGTCTTCGGCCACGCTGTCCTCTTTTGCTTCCGTTTCGGGCTTTTCTTCCGAAGTCGCGGGAGTTTGGGGAGCAGCAGGCGCGGACGCTTGCAACGAAGCGAGAAGTTCAAGTGCAAGACGACGTTTTTCTTCGTCGGAAAGTCCGTCAACGGATACTACTTGCTCGGATTGAACCTTGCGTTGATTCTCAAGTTTTGCAATAACGAGAGTACGCACCAAAATGAATGCGTAAATAACAAACAACAAAATGAGCGGCAATACGACTACGCAGAAGAAACGAGTTTTCATATTCTCGCCGTGATGCATAACGCCCTTGCTGTCCTTGCCGACGTCTTGAATCCAGTTGGAGAAACTTCCCACGCCTTTGAGCGCTTTGCCTGCCGTGAAATTGCCTGCCTCGTCAACACTGCCCCAAGTTGCGACGATACTTGTTGCGCTCACCGTTTCGGTTGAACCGATGATCGCTCTGTTTTCGTCGTTGATAACGCCGCCTGATTTTTCAAGTGCAGCAACAGCATCTTGCCAAGAGCCTTCTTGATTGTCACCTCGCGTTCTGAACGAAGAGATTTCGCCGTTCTTGTCACGATAGACGCCGATAATTCTGTGTGTGTTCAGAATCTTGTACAGTCCGCTCGTGGTCTTGAACGTGATGACTTGACCTACTTTGAGTTCTTCAACCTTGCTCTGATCGAACGCGTTTGCGATGAGCACGTCACTGGTGTTGAACGTCGGCTCCATTGAGTCGGTCGCAACGTTCAGATAAATCTTGTCGCCGAATCTAGTTATGCGATATTCCTTGTCCGTCGTCGTGCCTGCAATCATAAAAATTGCAACGATGAGTGCAAAAACGATCACTACGATACAAACCGCAGTCGCCACCCAATTGAGAATGGTCATTGCTTTTTGCTGTTGCGGCGAACGCTCTTTTTTTGCTGTGGAAGCGAGTTTTTCCTTGATGTTCATAATTTCTTCCTTTTCCGATGCTTCTTCACTTTCAACTCACGACTTATTGCCCCACTCCGCGCCAAAAACGCGGCCGAGAAGAAAACGAATGACTATTGACGTCACCGAGCCATACTTATTGTCCTTTGACGAGGCAAACGCCTCGCTTTGCTCGAATGATTTTGCTGTAACGTATAGTTATAACTATACACATTGTATTGTAGCGGAAAACTACCCCTATGTCAATAGCAATATTTGCCAATCTGCCCCTATTTGGTCGCATTTTATAAAAAAAAACCGAACATTTTAACAATTCAGTCAGTTTTGATGCAAAACAGTGTTTGAAAAAGAGAGTTTTCAACTTCTACGCCCCGTGCAGAGCACGGAAATCCCTCGAAATGACATCAAAAAACCCGACCTACTCGGATCGGGTTTTTTGTGGCGGAGAAGCAGGGATTTGTTTTACAGCGGAGAGGAAAAACGAAGTTTTGAGAACGGAGCGTGCAGCTGGCGGTGACAGGGTTCGGCAACGTTGTTGCCCCGTGCAGAGCACGGAAATCCCTCGAAATGACATCAAAAAACCCGACCTATTCGGATCGGGTTTTTTGTGGCGGAGAAGCAGGGATTTGAACCCT
>URNP01000040.1 GCA_900549225.1 uncultured Eubacteriales bacterium
ATTGCGCTGCGCAAACGCCGAAGTGGACATACCGGCGTGGTCCGGAAAGAGGGGGCACATCTATTTTAAGGTACTAAACGCTCACTCTTGTAGAGGTCGAACAAAAATTGCGATATTTTGATTAAAAAATATTCTCGTCACATCAAACTTTATTAGAGCGCAATATTGAGATGAAGAACAAGAAAGAGCCACTTTCACAAGCAGGAGCGTACTGAATCGTACGTGGCTGTTTGGGAAAGCGGCTCTGACACAGTTATTCGCCGTTTGGGACGCTTTAATACAATTTGACTCCGAGCATATCGCTGAGCAAGTTTCTCTCGTCAAAGAATCTCGCGCCGCCGATTGCAATCGCGTTCTCAATATCTTTGAGAGGCGTGACCGGAAGTTCGAGCGCTTGTTCGAGATAGTCGATAAGTCCGGGGATATGAAGCGAACCGCCGCTGACGAATATGCCCTTGCGCAAGATTTCTGCGGAGAGTTCGGGCGGAGTTTGGTTGAGAACGGACATTATAACTTCGATGATATCGTCAACAAGCGGAATCACAGCGTCGCGCATTTGCTCTGCGGTGACGTAAAGGGAGCGAGGAGAACCGTCCGCACTGCCGCCGCTGACGGCGTAACTGCCCTCGTCGTTGACGTAGAAGGAAAGAGCGGATTTTTTGAGATTCTCGATGGTGAACTCACCCACTTTCACGCCGTAATTCATATAAAGGCTGTCGATTATGGCGTTGTTAAAAGCGTCGCCTGCGATATTGACGGAGCAACCCGTTGCGATACCGTGGTTGGTGACTGCCGAGATTTCGGTTTTTCCGCCGCCGATATCCACGAAAAGACCGCCGATGCTGTTGGTGTAAGCAAGGAGGCTCAAGCCCGATTCCACGAGCGTGACTTCCTTTATGCCTGCCTTTATACAGCACTTTTCCACCGCGCGTCTGTCCGAACCCGACGAGGATTCGCAAATGGACACGATGGCTTTGATTCTTGGCATAAACAAGCCTTCGGGGATAATCTTTTTGAGGAAATAATGAAGAAGCATGGTTGCCATCTCTTCGTCGACGATGATGCCCTCTTTGATGGGAGCGATGACTCTTGCGCCGCCGAGAGAACCGGTCATAACGCTTTCTGCCCTATAACCTGCATCGCGGATTTCTAGACGATTGCGAGATTTTGTCGCAATAGCGATGGCAGGCTCGCGCAAAACGAGACCTATACCCTTTTGGTAGATGGTGATAAACTTGCTTCCAAGGTCAATCGATAGTTCTATTGTTGCCATTGATAACTCCGACTCGCACGAGAGTATCTGCGAGTTTTTCTTTGGGCAGCCCCATAATGTTTGAGTAACTGCCGCTGTATTTTTCCACTATTCTTTTGTCTTGAATCCCGTATGCGCCCGCCTTGTCGAAGGGTTTGCAATCGTCGATATAGTCGTAAATCTGCTCGTCGGACAAACTTTTGAACGTGACGAGCGACTTGTCGCAAAACACGATTTTTTTGCCCTCGCAAGTCACGCAAACGCCCGTATAAACGATATGCGTGCGCCCGTTGAGGCGTTTTATCATATCGAAAGCGCGCGCTCTATCGTGCGGCTTGCCGTACACCTTGCCGTCGAGAACGACTATAGTGTCTGCGGCAATAACAGTATCCGCGCGATGCTCTTTTGCGATATGCTCCGCCTTTGCGACGGCGAGTTTTCGCACGAGCAAAAACGGAAAACGGGATTTGATCTCGCTCTCGTCAATATCCGCAGGGACAACCTCGTATTTCACGCCCATATCCGAAAGGATCTCTTTTCGGCGAGGCGAGGACGAGGCGAGAATCACGTTATTTGAAAACTTGTTCATTTCTCGTTGATTTTGATTAGATTTTACAATCGCTTCTCTTTTGTCTTATCTCACAGAATTTCGAGATTCTTGCCGTATGCGGCTTTGAACTCTGCCGCCGCGCCCATAGCGTCCTTGACTTCGAGCGTGCAATCTCCGCCGTTTTCGCACTCGGTTTTGACGATAACGCTGTCGCCGAGCACGTCGCAATTGATGCCCGTGACCACGCCGCTTTGGCTTCTGTCGAAACTCTCGGCTATACGCAAAATGACGGACAAGTTTTTGATTGCGTCAACGTCCTCTTGCGTGAGCATATCCTTGTATTTGATGATTTCGTCGCGAGCGTTTTCGGCTTTTCTATGTCCTGCGGCAACGAATGCGGCAACCACTATATCCTTGTGCGGCACGCCGTAAAGGTTGCTGTTGAGAATGATATACGCCGAGTGGAGTTGGTGATTGTAGAACTTGATTCTCATACCGCTGTCGTGCAAAAGCGCGGCGATTTTGAGCACTCTGACGTACACTCTGGGCATCTTGTGAAGCACTTTGAGTTGCTTGAAAAGTTGTATTGACAGATTGTAAACGTGTTCTGCGTGCGCGATATTGAGGTCGTGATACTTCATCTGCGTATAAATGGAGTGTCCGAGCACGTCCGAGAGCGGTCTTTCATTGACGCCGGGAACTGCGTAACGGAACATTGCGCCCTCTCTCAAGCCGCAACCGCTGATCGTGATTTTTTGGAATTCAAAGCGAGAAAGCACCGCTTTCATCACGGCAAGCGCGCTCGGGAAGATATCCGCTCTGCCACTCGAGAGCCCCTTTATCTTCATCGTGCTGTTGAGGTCGAGTTTCTTTATCGTGTTATAGATACTCTCGAACTCGCTCACGGGAAGTTCATAGTTGTGCGTCATATTGAAAGGATATTTCTTGATAAGGCGGCTGATTCTGCCGAGGTTTCTGAAACTGCCTCCTACGCCCACGAACGCCGTATCGGGTTCGATACTGTCGAGCCAAGGGATTTTTTCGAGTTGCGCACCGATGAAATCTTCGATTTTCTTTGCGCGCTCTTGCGGAGTCGAGGAGTCGTTCTTAAACAAATCCGTAAGCGTAACCGCGCCGAAAGGCAAGGTCTCGAAGTGCATAAGATTTCTTCTGTTGTAGTAGATGAGGTTGGTCGAGCCGCCGCCCATTTCCATAATCAAGCCCTTGGGAATATCCATAGAGTTGATTACGCCTTGATAGACGAGCATAGCCTGCTCTTCGGGGGAGAGCACTTTTATTTTGATGCCGCAAGTCATTGCGACTTCGTCGAGAAAACTCTTCTGATTTTTTGCACGTCTGACCGCTGCCGTAGCGTACGCAAAGATTTTGTCAACCTTGTTTGCGTCGCACAGACGGCGGAACATAGTAAGCGTTTTTATCGTCTGCGCAATGCGCTGCGGCTTGATGAAGCCGTCCCAGTCCATATCTTGTCCGAGACGCACCGTTTCCTTGAGTTCGTCGAAGACCACGAAGTAGCCTCCGTCGAGCACGTTGACGAGCACGAGTCTTGCAGAGTTTGAGCCAATGTCGATAATCGCTATTTTTTCCATATAATTCTCCTGACGGCTTTCGCCGTGTCCTTTTGAGGACGGTTGTTCGATTCTTTTTTCGTTCTATTTTCCCGCTTATTATTCAAATTCCGATTCAAATCGAAATCAAGTACTCTTTATTTGCCGAGATTCCGTTCGGAATCATTTTTCCTTTTGCGGATGAGTTTCGAGGATGCACTTCGAGGGGCATTTCGACGCGCATATGCCGCACCCCGTGCATTTTGAGTAGTCTATAACCGCAATATTGTTCTGAAGCGTAATCGCGCCGTTTGGGCAAACTCTTGCGCAGAGTCCGCATCCGAGGCATCCCACGGTACACACCGCGCGCACGTCTTTTGCGCCTTTAAGGCAGTTGGAGCAAGCAACGTAGTATTTTGCCGTGGCAGGCACTCTCTTGACGAGATGTTTGGGGCAAGAGTTGATGCATCTTCCGCACGCAACGCACTTTTCTCTGTCGACTTCCGCGTAGCCGTTTTCACCGACCTTCATTGCGCTGAACGGACAAGAGTCCACGCACGAACCCATGCCGAGGCAGCCCCATTTGCATTGCTTTCTTCCGCCGCCGAGCAATTCCATACTTCTGCAATTGCCGTAGCCGATATATTCGTACTTATCCACGGCGTATTTTCCGCCTCTGCACGCCACGACTATCATTGTTTCTTCGGCGTCGATGCTCTGCCCCATAATATCCGCGATAGCCTTTTTGTTTTCCGCAGAAGTCGCTGCGCAAGCGTTGATAACCGCCTTACCCTCGACCACCGCTTTTGCAAAAGCGTCGCAGCCTGCGTATCCGCAGCCGCCGCAGTTTGCGCCCGAGAGTTTTTCACGCACCTGTTTGATACGTTCGTCCTCGTGGACGGCGAGTTTTTTGCCGAGCACCGCGAGCGTCACGCCGAAAACGAGCGCAAGCACGAGAAGCACCAGCGTGGAATAAAGTATAGTCAACGGATTTACCGCCGCAATCAAATTAAGCATAACGCATCACCTCCATCAGGGAAACACGAGGCTGACAGCGCCCGACGACGAGATAAGACCGCCGAAAGCGACGAAAGCCATGCTGAGTATACTTGCGGATATGAGCGTAATCGGGAAGCCTCTGAAGGGCTTGGGAACTGCGTCCAAATCCATTTTTTCACGCACGCCTGCAAGAAGCATAATCGCTATGAGGAATCCCACGCCGCTGAACGTGCCGTTGAGGAAGGATTGAAGCAAACTTGCGCCGCTTGCAACGCCGTAGGTGTCTATATTGAGAATAGCAACGCCGAGCACCGCGCAGTTTGTGGTGATGAGCGGCAGATACACGCCGAGTGCGCTGTAAAGCGCGGGCATATACTTTTTGAGCACCATCTCTATGAGTTGCACGAGCGCCGCTATGACGAGGATAAACGCAATGGTCTGCAAGTATTCCACGCCGAGCGCGACGAGCGCTTTTTGCACGCACCAAGTTATGACGCTTGCAACGCCCATAACGAACGTGACCGCAAGTCCCATACCGAGCGCCGTATCCGTCTTTTTGGACACGCCGAGGAACGGGCAGATGCCGAGGAACTGACTAAGAACGAAGTTGTTGACGAACATCGCGCCGATTATAAGCAAAAAGTATTCCATCACGCAACCTCCCCTTCATCGAGCGCAGACTTTGCGTTTTCGATATTCTGAGCGGCTCTTTCCGCTTCGAGTTGTTTCTTTTGTTGTTTCTTGTCGCTCACCCAATTGACCAGAGCCATCGCAAGACCGAGAGTAAGGAATCCGCCTGCGGGAAGCACGAATATTGCCAAAGAGTAATCTCTTGCCGCGCCGAGCGAGATGCCGAACGAGAGCGAACCGAGCGAACCTTGGAAGATCGTGCCGTTGCCGATGAGTTCTCTCACGAATCCGAGGCAAGTGAGCGCGAGCGTAAATCCGAGTCCCATACCCAAGCCGTCGAGAATGCTGTCCACGACCTTGTTGGAACTTGCAAACGCCTCCGCTCTTGCGAGGATGATGCAGTTGACGACTATGAGCGGCAAATATATTCCGAGCGCGCTATACAGCGTGGGAATGAATTTTTTGAGTATCATCTCCAGCAGCGTAACGAAGGTTGCGATGATGAGAACGTACGCAGGGATACGCACCTTGTCGGGAATCACTTTTCTGAGCAACGACACCAACGCGTTTGAGCATATGAGAATAAGCGTAGCGGCAAGTCCCATACCCAAGCCGTTGAATGCGCTCGTTGTGATTGCGAGCGTGGGGCACATACCCAGCACGAGCCTGAAAGTCGGATTCTGTGCGAATATGCCGTTGGATACAATCTGAAGTTTTGAATTTCCTTTCATATCACGCCTCCTCACACATAGTTCTGAACGCGTACACCGCTGCGGCAATCGCGTTGTGATAACCCGTTGAGGTGTAGGTTGCCGAACTCACCGCGCTGACCTCTCCGTCCTGAAGTTCGGACTTGTTTTTGACGAGTTCGAGTTTCTTTATGGTCTTTGCGTTCAAGCCGACGTACTTTGATTTGTTTGCTTTTTCGACTCTGTCGAAATACCCTGCGGTTTCGCCCTGTTCGTAGACGGTGATTTCCTTGATAACGCCGTCTTTGTCGATAAACACGAGCAGTTCAATCGAGCCGTCCTTTGCGCCGCCGCCCACCGTGTAATAGCAATATCCGACGATTTCGTCGCCGTTTTTTGCCACGAAGCAGGATTCGACGTAGTTGTTTTTATCGTAGTCGTACGAAGCGAGTTTCTCGTCTTTCACCGAGGTTTCGCTTGCGAAATACGCAGTGCATTGATCTGCGATAACTCCGTCGGGATCGACGTAAGTCACCCAGTTGACGATCCCGAGCAACAACCCTGCCACCAAAGCGATGACGGTGAGCACGATAGTGCATTTCGCCACGTCGCCGAGTTGAAATTTCTTTGTTGGTTGAGTCGGTTTTCCGTCGTTTTGATTTTGCGGCGCAGAAGTCTCGTTTGCGGATTCGATTTGAGTCGGATTCTCGCTCGTTTGCACGTTTTCGACCTCTTGCGCGCTCTCTATCGAGGCATTTTTCAACAAATCTTCAGTCATTTTTGCCTCCTTCCAACGCTTCTTTATTCTTGCTCTTGACTCTCGTTGCAACGTTGAGTTTCTTTGGTGCGCCGAACACTCTCGGCATAATCTTGTCAAGCAGCGGAGTAAGCACGTTCATAAGCAGTATCGCAAAGGACACGCCCTCGTTCATCGTGCCGAATTTTCTGAAAATAACCGTCAAGAATCCGAGTCCCACGCCGTAGATAACGACTGCGAGGCAGGATTTTGGCGAAGTGGCGTAGTCTGTTGCCATAAAGAACGCGCCGAACATAAGACCGCCGCCGAGCAGATAAGTCCAAATATATTCGCCGACGTACTCGCTCTTTGCAAAGAATATTGCGGTAAAAACGACCACCGAGCCGATATAGAGTGCGGGAATACGCCAATCGATGACTCTGCGGATGAGCAGATACACGCCGCCGATGAGGATTGCAAGAGTGCTGACCTCGCCCGCACTGCCGCCTATCCTTCCGAGGAACATATCGAGCGCGCTCAAGCCTTCTGCGGGATTTGCGCCCGTAGAAATGGAGTTTTTGACTCCTGCCAAAGGCGTTGCGCTCGTAATTGCGCTTATGTCCACGTTGACGGCGTTGCCGAAGAACGAGAACAGATTTGCGCCGTTGTCGAGGGTTATGGGCGACACGAAACTCGTCATAACTCCCGTCCAACAAAGGAGCAGGAATATACGAGCGGTAATCGCAGGGTTGGCGAAGTTTTTGCCGATGCCGCCAAAGAGCATCTTGACCACCACGATTGCGAAGAATCCGCCGACGATGGGCACGTAGAACGGAACGACGGGCGGAAGGTTGAGCGAAAGAATCATACCCGTAACCACCGCCGACAAATCGCCTACGCTTTGGAATCTCTTGCCGATGACGTTGAACAGCCACTCGGCGAACACGCAAGTGCCCACGCAGAGAATCATCATACAGAGCGGATAGAATCCGTATAGCAGAACGCTCGCAATCGTCGCCGGAATAAGCGCGATGATGACGTCGAGCATCATTTTTCTCGTTGTGAACGTCGTGGAAATATGCGGAGACGAAGAAACTATGAACTTTGCCATATCACTTTATCCCCCTTGCTTTGATTTCTTTTTTTGCAAGACGCATTGCTTGCACGAGCGGACGTTTTGCAGGGCACGAATAGGAGCACGCTCCGCATTCTATGCAGTTGAGAACGCCCATTTTGAAAGTAGCCTCGAAGTCGTCTTTTTCGACGGCTTTTTCGATTTCTCTCGGCACTAGCGACATCGGGCAGTTGATGATGCACTTGCCGCAACTGATGCACGGAGTGGTCGGATTGGTGTTGAATTCCTTGTCCGTCATAAAGAGAAGACAAGACGAACCCTTGGTGCAGGCAGGGGTCAAAGACGCTTGCGCAAATCCCATCATAGGACCGCCGCTGACCACTTTTCTCGTGATTTCTTCGTCCTTGTCGCCTCTGCAAACGTCGTAGATATACTGATATTGCACGCCGTTGCGCACCCAGAAATTGCCTCTCTTCTTTACGCCGCCGCCCGAAACGGTCATAGCGCGCTTGTAGCACGGCTCGCCCTCGTACACGGCTTTCGCGATTGCGTAAGCGGTGTGAGCGTTGCAAACCACGCACCCCACTTTTGCAGGCAACTCGCCCGTAGGCACGATTCTGTGCGTAGTGGCGTAAATGAGTTGTTTTTCCGCGCCTTGCGGATATTTGGCTTTGAGACGCATAACGTCCACGTTTTCGGGAACGATATTTGCAAGATGCTTGATCGCAAGAGGTTTGTTTGCCTCTATGCCGATATAGGCGTGGTCGATTTCGAGTGCGGTGAGCAAAAGTTGCACGCCCTTGAGAATCGTGTCCGCCTCTTCCATAAACAAGCGATAGTCGCAGGTGATATACGGCTCGCACTCCGCCCCGTTGATGATGAGAGTGTCAACTTTGTCTTTCGGCATAAGTTTGACGTGAGTCGGGAAAGTCGCGCCGCCCATACCGACGATGCCTGCGTCCTTAACTCGCTTGATAATGTCGTCTTTGGTGGGGTTTTTGAGCGGCGGAAGCGTAAGCTTTGTGTAGAGATAGTCGTTTTCAATCTCAACGTGAGTGGCTTCTCCTCCGTTTGCGGTGGGAAGAGTGCAAAAACTCTTCACGACGCCCGACACAGACGAAAACACGTTTGCCGAAACGAATCCGTTTGCCTCGCCGATGAGTTGTCCCTCGTCGACGTGGTCGCCCACGGCAACGACGGGCTTTGCGGGCGCGCCGATATGTTGCGACAAAGAAATGAAAACCCTCTCAGGCGTGGGAAACTGCTCAAGAGGTGCGTCTTTTGTAAACTTATTCGCAGGCGGATGAATACCTCTGCGAAAAGTCCTAAGCGGAATTGTCATAGCGTGAAGTCCTTATTTAATAACTTTGAGATAATTATACATTAGAAAACATACAATGTAAATACCCCATTTTTCATTTTTTTTAATAAAATTTGGCAACAATACTTGCTCAAACGGCATTGCGACGACAACAATCGTGCCGTTAGGCACGTCACCAAACAAGTCATCGCACGGAATTGTGGTTTGAGTTTTTGCCCCTCACATTTTGATAGTGAAGATGACTTGTGCGGAGCAGAGCAATAAACCTAGCGTGGCTCTCGGCAATACGCACACCTGCGTGTTGCCGTTGCCTCGGCGACGGTTTTTGCGCGTTGTTCTCGCAATTTCTCCGCACAATCGTGCGTATGCGCTCAAATCAAACACGGGCAAAGAATCCTACCGCAATTCCGCACGCCCGATTGTTTGGTAAAGCGTGCTACGCACGCAAGCGGATAAAAACTCAAGCCACACTTTCGCACGCCCGATTGAAACTTAAAAACCGTGATATTTAGATGCCGAACACTCATTCAGGGCGTACTGATACACGGAATCTGCCCATTCGAAGACGGAACTCGAGCCGCAGGGCGGCGAGCATATGAGCGCCGAACTCGTCGCACACAAGCCCCATTGCTCCAACCGCAACTTGTTGCAGTTGTTCGCTTTGGTTCTTTGTGCTCCTCTTCCCACACGACGAAAACTGCGCTTTCATCTTTGCAACTCCTGCATCAGTTCGCTTGTTTTCGTCGTGCGTGAGCCTTGTGTGCGCAGTACAAGTGAGCGGACGGGCTGGAATTATTTTCGTCC
>URNP01000041.1 GCA_900549225.1 uncultured Eubacteriales bacterium
CTGCTTTGGTGTAGGTTGAGCCTACGTCGCATCCGCCAAAATATTTCATAATTCTATTCTCCTTTTACATTACCACGCTTCGGAATCGTCGAAGTCGAGCAAACTTTCGTCAATCGGTTTTTCTTGCAAAACGGTTTGCATATACTTGTTTACTTGTTCACGCATATCTCTACGAGATATGGTTCTGCTGTCCATAAGGTCTTGTTGCACCCAAATGAAGTTGTAGCCCTTCTCTCTTGCCTGGTCGTCGAAGATACCCACGAGACCGTCCATACCCTTGCACGAAATTTGGTCGTACATGATTATGGTGTCCACGTTGTACTCTTCCGCAACTCTCCAACACTCGTCGAGCACGTTTGCGTAGCCGCCCTTGGTGTGGGTACGCATAGTCGCGCGCTGATAGGTTTTTGCGAGGTCTTCGAGAGCGTGCTCGTGAGTATCGGTGCGGAATTTGAGGTAGGAAATCATAGTTTCCATATCCATAACCACGTTGATACCCCAGCAGTTTTCAAGCCAATTTGCAAAGGACGTATAGTAGTTTGCCGGGCAACTCCACACGATAGCGCGGTGGCGCATTTCCTTGCTTGCCTTGGTCTTTTTCTCGTAGGCTTTTTCCATAATCTTGTTGACTTTCTTGTCGACTTTGAGGAATCGTTTGTCGTAGCCACCCGAGAGATGATAGTAATAGAGTCTGTACAGCCAGAACGTCGCGCCCGTCATTTGCGGATATTTGGTCTTGTTGACGTCCCACTTTTTGAGTTCGTAGTCAAGTTGTTTGTTATAGCTTTCGAGAGCGGCGATAAAGGTATCCCAATTCCATTTCTCGCCCGTCTGTTCCTCGACGAATTTAATCATATCTTTGATTTCGTCGACGGCGTATTTTTGCACGTCCTCGCCCTTATATCTCAAAGGCACGTTATAAACGTGAGTGGGCAGTTTGAAGTATCTGTCTTGGAAGGTCGTGGTCATAATCGAACCGTCGCAAGGCATATTGCAGGTGATCATGCACTTTCCGAGTTTGGGATAGTCGTCTTCCACGCACACACCTGCCTCTGCACTCGGGAGAGGACACACGTCCGCAGGCACGCCGAAACTCTCGATAGCGTCGAGGTACGGCGGCACGACGAGTTGGTCCACCATGCTCGAAAGGAAGATAGGCATGGTTTGCATCGGGTACATTTTGAGGTTGGGGAACCCTGCGATAAACTCTGCGGGGATAAGTTCGTCCACGCACACGAGTTTTTTGCTCTTTTTGTTCTTTGGGTACATTTTTTCGTCCGCTTCGAACGCAGTGAGGATAAGTCCCGTTGCGTGCTTGACGATCATATTGAAATGAAGATGCGTCATCAGAAGTTGCGGTCCGCGCAAACCTTCGGTGTGACGATCCACGAACGCAGGCGTAGAAAGATATGTTGCCATCCAACGATAACGCCAAAGTCCTTTCACGACGGCGACAGGGTTTTTGAGCACCATAACCACCATATCTTTCCAAGTGACGAGCCAACGCCAATAGTCCACGAGCGTATCTTTGAATCCGCGCCATTCGCGGTGTTTGAGAAGACCCGTTTTATCTTCGTGCAGATTTTTGTATCCACCGTATTTTTTCTTTTTCATAGTCCACCTCACTTGCTTGCCTTTTGGGCTTTTGCTTTTTGGATGTGCTTTATTTCGAGGCTTTCGACGAACGCCTGAATTCTCGTACGCAGTTGTCCCGACGCGCTCGCCGTATATTGACGGTCGATAGCGATTGCGGGGATTCCGAATTCGTTTATCATAATGTAGGAAGCAAGCGCACGCTCGTAACCCCAATATTCGCAGAACTTAAGTTGTTCGTACACCACGCCGTCCGCGTGATATTCCTCGACGAGTCGTTTGACGTACTCTCTTCTGTCCTCGACCTTTTCGTGTTCCATATATCTCGGGCACTGGCAAGTCTTCATATAGTGACGGCATATTTGCGTAAGCACGTCCTCTTCGTCGTTGAGGATAATTTCCTCTCTGCCGGGAAGCGAACCGAAGCAGTAGCGGTCGGCAACGACGTACGCGCCGCTGTCCTCGAAGAGTTTGGTGAAGTCGGGATCGTCGATTTCACTGCCCACGAGCACGATTCTCGCCCTATAGAATTTCTTTTTGTCGGGCTCTCTGTGCTTGATTTCCTCGAGCGTTTCCTCGAGTTTGTCAACGATGAGATATTTGGGGCAAGCAAACGTTGCAAGGCAAAGCACGTGGAATTCGTACCCCGTGATACGCGGATTCTCTTCCTTTCTGAACTCGCCGATAGCGGTGATTGCTCTGCAAACTCTGTTGTGGATTTCGACGGCTTTTCTCATAGCCTCGTCGGAGGTGTCCACGCCGTATACGTCTTTGAGTTTGTCGAGAACTTTAAGTCGCATCTGATTGACGTAACTTTCAAGGCAGTGGTCGTTGGTCTTGAACGGCATATCGAAGATGCTGACGAAAAATTTGTCGTTGTCCACAAGGCGAAGCAGTTCAAAATGTTCGATAGTTCTGTTCATTTCGCTGCAAGTTTCGCCCGAAAAAAGTGCGGACAAAAATCCGTAACCGCCCTCGATACCGCGCTCGAGCAACGCTTTTGCAAAGCCGCAGATAAACGGACTCAGATAATACGTCGCAATATCCACCGAACCCGTACGGGGCGCGCGCAATCTCACGGAGAAACAATTGTCGAGATTGAGCAGCACTTCGGGGACGTGATAGCAAGTGTATCCGAGCGCAAGTTTGCCGTCCTCTTTGACAGCCTTTTGCACGAGTTCGTTGTTGGCTTCTTGCAAAAGGTTTTCAAAGTAAAGCAAGTGTTTGAGATCCCTCATAATCTACTCCTGTATTTTTTCGGATAAATCCTTATTTTTCAATAATTCGGCGGCATTCCGCCGACCGCGCAATACGACATATATCGTACGATTTGTTTATATAGTAACACAAATGCGTGTGCAAGTCCACACGCATTTATCAAAAATATTAATACAAATTTATCTATTTATATCAAAAAAATAGCAATTCTCCGATTCATCGACTTTTTCGATCGGAAGCAATCCTCACTTTTTCTTAAAAATTCGTGCTTTTCTGAAAACGATACTCCCGTTCACTCTGTCGTTGCAAGGATAGAATTTCACTGCAAAGCAGTGGCGGTTTCTCTTGTATTTTGCAAGGATCTCTTCTGCAAGCGCAATATTGCGGGCAACGAGCGACGGCGAAATCACGCCTTGCTCGTGACCCCAGTATAGCGTATATTTTTCGCTCAGGCGATATATCTCTCTTGCGCTGTCCAACCATTCCTCGACGGTTGAAGCGTGTGGCAGAAACAACCATAGCGACGGCGACATATTATCCCCCACGAATGCGATGCCCGATTGTTCGTCGATCAGCAGAATACTTCCGAGCGTATGCCCCGTCAGATGCATTACCCTCACCTGTCTTCCGCCTAGATCGAAAACGTGTCCGTCCTCGATAGCCACGACCTTCGGACGATTTTTATATTTGGTCACGTCGGAAACTTTTACGGATTTATCCGCAACTCCCTTCCCCGCAAGCACAAACAGTTTCCTCAAAACGTAGCCCGTCTGAAACTTATAATTTCTGCCCGTATCGTTTTTATGAAGGTATATCTCGTCAAACTGACCGTCACCGCCGACGTGATCGACGTGCCCGTGCGTTCCCACGACAACAAGCGGTTTGTCCGCAATCTTTTCCGCCGCGCCTTTAAGATCGCCGATACCAACGCCGCAATCGATAAGCAACGCCTTTTGCTCCCCTACGAGCAGATAGCAGTTGGCAAATCCGAAGTCGGAAATCATATACGTGTTTTCTGCAATCTTTTTGACGGGATAATCCGTGCGCATGACTTTTCTTTTCACAATTCGTCTCCTCGCCTTTGTGAGTCATATATAAAGATAATACTCCATATCGGCTTTCTTTTCAAGCCTGAAAAAGCGCATAGCGCAACGCCCTTTCGCATACCTTTATACGAGAGGTGGATTATGACAGGCAAAAAAGAAATAGTCGTCCTGAGCGGCGCGGGACACAAAGGAATCGTAAAAATGCAAAGCGCAACGGGAGCGGGCAATTTAGTCAAAGGCACTTGCAATCTCGACTTCCGTCCGCACGGCGCTTCACTCTATCTCGTCGGCGACGATATCGCACAAATAAGACTTAACGACACCAATACGGCGTTTGAAGTGCCGTTTCAAGCAAACGACGACTTCGGTTGCGTCGTCCGTTCAAGTTCGATAACCATGTTCGGCGGCAATATTCCCAACGGCAAAATTCTGAAAAGAATCGACGAATACAACAAGCAAAAAGCGGTGCGCGAAAGCGTAGAATCGTGCTCGTGTAAAGCCGAAGAAATCGAGTGCGCTCAAAAAGAAACCGCCCACGCCGAACAAAAAACAAAAATAGACACAACGCTCGGCGAGAAGTTGGACGAGTGGACGAAGTACGACGGCAACAATTTTTATTACGCCGTCAAACCTCAAATCGACGAATTGTTCGTGTGTTTCCCCGAGGAAAAATCGCTGTGCGAAGCGGTTGCCAATTCCAAGTGGGTACACGTCCAAACGGACGAAGATTATTACGTCGTCGGGGTCTTATACAACGACGAAGAGCCGTCTTTCATCTGTTACGGCGTACCCGCGGCGGCGAAGCAAACGCCCCCTGCCGAACTTGAAAACGCCTGCGTCTGGTTGCCCGTTGGCAGCGACGGCAGCGGTTACTGGGTAATCTACCAATCCGCCCGCACCGGCGAAATCGTGAAGTAATTGCGCCGAGTGCAAAACACCGCAATATTGAGATGAAGAACGCGAAAGGCACGGTTTTAACCGGCTAAGGCTCTCAAATAGATGAAGAACAAGAAAACGCCCCTCTGGTAGCAATCCTAACGTACATAGGCGTACGTGAATTGATAACAGAGGGACGTTGACGCAGTTATTCGCTATTTGAGAGTCTTAGCCGAAGACGGCGAGCAAGAAGCCTGCCGCAACCGCCGACCCAATTACACCTGCCACGTTCGGACCCATTGCGTGCATAAGGAGGTAGTTGCCTTTGTTGTATTGAAGTCCGACGACGTTAGACACACGAGCCGCCATAGGCACGGCGGATACGCCTGCAGAGCCGATAAGCGGATTGATTTTGCCTTTCGAGATGACGTAGAGCAATTTGCCGATGAGCAAGCCGCAGATGGTAGCGAGGACGAAACCTGCAAGTCCGAGGAACACGATTTTGAGCGTGTCGAGAGTGAGGAAGGTCGAGCCGACTGCGGTTGCGCCGACGGAGATGCCGAGGAAGAGCGTAACGATATTCATAAGCGCGTTTTGCGCGGTATCGCTGAGTCTTTCGGTGACGCCGCACTCACGCAAGAGGTTGCCGAACATAAGGCTTCCGAGAAGCGGAGCAACGGACGGCAGGAGCAAGGACACGACGATCGTGACGAGAATCGGGAAAATGATTTTCTCTTTCTTGCTGACCTTGCGAGTGGATTGCATAACGGTCATACGCTCTTTCTTGGTTGTGAGCAACTTCATAAACGGAGGTTGCAGAAGCGGAATGAGCGCCATATACGAGTATGCGGCAACGGCGATAGGCGCGAGCAAATGCGGAGCGAGCGACTTGGTTAGGAAGATAGCGGTCGGGCCGTCCGCGCCTGCGATGATTGAGATTGACGAGGCTTCACCGCCCGTAAATCCCATAGCAGCGGCGAGAATAAGCACGAGGTAGATACCGCATTGAGCCGCTGCGCCGAGGATAAGAGAACTCGGGCGCGAAAGCATCGGGCCGAAGTCGGTCATAGCGCCCACGCCGATGAAGATTAGGCAGGGATAAACGCCCGTCTTAACGCCGATATAGAGCATATCGAGAAGCCCGCCGTGTTGCAACACGTGGAGATAGTCAACGCCGTTAGCGACGGCAGCGTCGCCCGTCCACCATTCGGGGTGGAAGATTTTGTCGCCGTCGAGCGCAGGCAGGTTTGTGAGGAGCATACCGAACGCTATACCCACGAGGAGCAAGGGTTCGAACTGCTTTTTGATGCCGAGATAGAGGAAGAACAGCGCAACGATAATCATCACGATTGATTGCCAACCGCCCGATTGTCCGAAGAGGTGATAACCGCTGCCGTCCCAGATATTTTTTAAGATTTCGCCTATATCCATACAAACCCTCTCAGATCAACTCGCAAAGCGGTGAGCCGGTATTGACGGAAGCGCCTTTTTGCACGAATACTTGTCCGACCTTGCCGTCCTTATCCGCATAGATTTCGTTTTCCATTTTCATAGCCTCGAGGATAAAGAGAACGTCGCCTTTTTTGACTTGTTGACCGCTAGTCACCTTGACGTCGTTTATCGTACCGGGCATAGGCGCGGTGACGGAGTTTGCGCCTGCGGATGCGGGCGCGGCAGGAGCGGCAGCCGCTTGTTGAGGAGCGGACGTCGCAACCGGTGCTGCTGCTTGAGGTGCGGATTGCGGTAGAGCGGCTTCGTATTCTGCTTGGATTACCGCTTCGCCCTTTTCGACTTCCACTTCGTAAATTTTTCCGTTCAACGTAACTTTATAAATCATTTTTCTTCGTCCTCCACTCTCTTGATGGATTTGAAACGCAACTCGTTGAGAGGCGTATTCGTTTGGTCTGCGACGATAGCCATAATCATAGCGGCGTCGCGCTCGTCCGTATTGATAAGTTTAAGTTCGCCGCAAGTACCTTTAGCGAGAGGTTGCTCGACGGATTCGGTTGCGGATTCTTCGTTATTATCTTTTTTCCAGAACGTAAGTTTTGCTTTGAGATTTTGCACTTTATCGTTCCATTCGGGGTGTTTTTCTTTGAGTTTTTCGCTTCCGTCAAAGATTTTGCCCACGAGCGATACGATAAGCATAAGCAGAATGAGAACGATAAAAACCACCACTACACCGATAAGCGCAAGCAAGAGCGCGTCGGTGACTTTAAGCGTAGCGTTTCTGTCCAGAATTCCGCAAAGAACGTTACTATTCATATTTCACCTCTTATTCCTCGATTGGAGAAATGGTGTATTTGACCACTTTTTCTTCTTTAGCCTTGCGGGCGTCGAAGTATTTTTGTGCGACTTGCGGGAAGAGGATATAGGAGAGCACGTCCTCGTCGTTCTTGGCAACGCCCTTGAGTTCCTCTTTAGTCTTTTCAAAGACGGGTTCGAGAGTATCCGCGTATCTTCCCTCGATAGGCTTCTCGTCGCCGAGTGCCTTTTTGACGACTTCGGGATTGATTGGCGCAGGAGATTGACCGTACTCGCCTCTGCAATACGCCTTGACTTCTTTGGAGATATTCTTATATCTCTCGCCCGAAAGCACGTTGTTTGTAGCCTGCACGCCGACCATTTGGCTCATAGGCGTGACGAGCGGCGGATAACCGAGGTCTGCTCTGACCTTTGGCGTTTCGATAAGCACTTGCTCGAACTTATCCATAGCGTTTTGCGCTTTGAGTTGGGATACGAGGTTGGAGAGCATGCCGCCGGGCACTTTGTACGTGAGAGCGTCGGTGTCGGTGGTGAGCATCTTGGGATTGAGCGTACCGTCTTTGAGGTATTCGTCTCTTATAGGCTTGAAGAAATCGTTGACTTCTTTGAGGACGGAGTCGTCAAGACCCGTTTCGTAGCCGAGTTGCTTGAGTGCGATATTGATGGTTTCGGTCGCCGGTTGGCTCGTACCGCCGCTGAAGCAAGAGGTTGCGGTGTCGATGACGTCCACGCCTGCCTCGATAGCCTTCATATAGGTCATATACGCCATACCCGTGGTGCAGTGAGTGTGCAACACGACGGGGATTTTGACTTCTTTTTTGATTGCGCCGATAAGTTCGTACGCCTCGAAGGGAGTCATCGTACCTGCCATATCCTTGACACAGATAGTTGCAACGCCCATTTCCTCGAGTTGTTTTGCGAGTTTTGCAAAAGCGTCGAGAGTGTGAACGGGGCTTTGCGTATAACTTATTGCGCCCGACACGGTAGCGCCGCACTTGATTGCGGTCTTGGTTGCGGTTTCGAGATTGCGCACGTCGTTGAGCGCGTCGAAGATACGGATGATATCGATGCCGTTGTCAACGGATTTTTCCACGAACATTTTGACGATTTCGTCGGGATAGTGTTTATATCCGAGAAGGTTTTGACCCCTAAGGAGCATTTGCAACTTCGTATTGGGCATAGCCTTGCGAATATCGCGCAAACGTTTCCAAGGATCTTCGTCGAGATATCTCAGACAAACGTCAAAAACCGCACCGCCCCAGCACTCGACAGAGTAGTACCCTGCTTTGTCCATAGTGGGAAGAATGTCGGCAAATTTAGAATACGGCAAGCGAGTCGCAATCAGAGATTGGTTAGCGTCACGCAACACCGTTTCGGTAAAAAGAACTTTCTTTTGAGCAAATTCTTTTTTCATTTTATAGCCTCCGAAAAATGATTCAGTTTAAGTATAACAAATTATATTGTCAAATCAAACTATTTTTTAAAATATAGATAAAAAAATATCAAAAAAACATCGCTGAGAGACTTGGCGATGTTTTTTTGATATCTTCTACTTATACACAATATCTGCCAATTCGCAGACGGAATCGGAGGCGCAAGGCGCCGACCGCACCGAGCGTCGAGCTTGACGAACGGTACCGTCCGACTGTGACGTGTTGTTGCGTAGCTGTCACACAAAGGACGGTGACATAATAAGAGAAATGTCCCTATCTATGCGAGCACCGTAAGGAGCGGAGCGACGGAAGAGCGATTGTTACGAAGTCAATCGCGTCGTGTTGCCCCACGCGTAGCG
>URNP01000042.1 GCA_900549225.1 uncultured Eubacteriales bacterium
TGTTGGAGCAATGGGGCTTGTGTGCGACGAGTTCGGCGCTCCCTTGGCTCGCCGCCTTGCGGCTCGTGTTCCGTCTTCGAAATTGCACATTCCGTGCATAAGTACACCAATTCAAATAAGACTTCAGTTTGCCTTGTTTTTCTCTATGTAATTCACAACGTCGCCGACGGTTTTGAGCGCAACGATTTCGTCGTCGTCTGCCGTGAATCCGTATTCGTCTTCAACCGCCATAATAAGCGTCACGATATCGAGGCTGTCAAGCCCCAAATCCTTGATGATATCGCTCTCGAGCGTAACTTGATTTCTGTCTTTGCCGAGTTCTTCTTGCATAATGTCTTTGATTCTTTCGAGAATCATATATACCTCCGATTGCTCATTGTCCTTTTATTATAATACCATATTTCACACAAAACAAGGTATTTAATTTTCTTTCAACTATTCGATAGCGCCCAAGTCGATTTCGTATGCGATTATATTCTGCTCGTCGGCGCATACGCAGGCGTGATATTCGTCCCACACGGGAAAATGCTCAAAGTGTGCCTCCGAGGGAATCTCGCGCCTAAACGCAGAAAGCCCTTCTCCCGTAAATTTGAGATAACTCTCTCTTTCCGTCCACTTTTCAAAGAAATCTTCGATGTCGTCCGCGTCGATAAAGTCGAATTTCTTGTAATCGATATCTCTGATTTTTTCGATATCCACGCCTATTGGCGAGTGCGAGATGCCGAGCATCATCACTCCGCCCGAGTGCGAGAGGTTGAAATACGCCTCTTCGGTGTCGAAACGCGGCTTTTCGCCTTCCTTGCGAACGATCTCGACTTCTTTTGGCAAATCCGCGCCGTACTGCGCCATTATATCTCTATAATGCCCGTAACAGAACTTGATAAATTTGTCGCTGTCCGCCTCTCCTCTTGCGAAAAACAGAACCATTTTATTCCTCCACTCTGATGAGTGCCGCCACGCCGTTCACGACGTCGAGATTCTCAATTTGTCGCAACGTGTTTTGCATATTGCTTTCCTTCGTTTTTGCCGTGACGAACACGAAACACTCTTCGCCGTTTTTCATCGTTTTTTTCAAAACCGAGCGGATAGATATACCGTTTTTGACAAACACGGCAGAGATTTTTGCGAGCGCGTCGTCACGATTTTCGACTGCGATTCTAATGTAATAAGACGTTGAAAAATCGCTTGCAAACGCCTCGTCTTGCACCTCTTCGCACATAAAATCGTATCTTCTGTGCGCCTCTTTCGATCCTGCAAAAACTATGTCACTCACAATGGCGCTCCCCGTGGGGAAAGCGCCTGCGCCACGGCCGTACAACATAACGTCGTCAACGCTGTCACCATGCATAAATAATGCATTAAACGAGCCTTTTACGCTTGAAAGCGGATGGTCTTTGGGCAAAAAGCAAAGATGCACTCTTGCTTCGATTTTACCCTCGTCCGTCAATTTTGAAATCGCAAGCAATTTTATTTCGTAGCCGAGTTCTTTGCCTATCGCGATATCCTCTACGCTTATGCCCGATATACCCTCTCGATACACTTTTTCGACGGGCACGCGCCTATGGTATGCCAAGGACGAAAGAATGCTGTTTTTGTAGGTTGCGTCAAAGCCTTCGACGTCTGCCGTCGGATTTGCTTCGGCATAGCCGAGTTTTTGCGCTTCTTCGAGGCAAGTGTGATAATCAACGGACTCGTCGGACATTTTTGAGAGAATATAATTGGTTGTGCCGTTGACGATGCCCTTTAGCATAGTTATGCAATTTGCTTGCATACTTTCACTGAGCGTGCGAATGACGGGAACGCCTCCGACGCAACTTGCTTCGAAATAAAGTCCCGCACCGCTCTTGCTTGCCGCAGATTCAAGTTCGTGCCAACATTTTGAGAACATTTCCTTGTTTGCGGTGACGACGCTTTTGCCGTTTTGAAGGGCTTTCAAAAGATAACTCTTTGCAGGTTCGACCCCACCGAAAAACTCCGCAACGATTTGCACTTCATCGTCATTGACGATATCCTCTATATTCTGCGTGACGATTGAAGGATCGACTCCGAGATCGGCGCACCTTTGCAAATTTCTTTCGAGAACGTGCTTAACTTCGAGGTCTATCCCCTCGTTTCTTTTTATCATCTCGCGCTTGTCGCGCAGTATTTCATACGTTCCGCCACCCACGACTCCGAGTCCCAGCAACGCAACTCCGATTTTCTTCATATCTTCACCTTCTTTGCAAAATAGCATTTGCATAACCGTTTGCGACGAGTTTTGCATAAATCGTACGTTTATCCGACAAAAACCGACTTTTATCGTGGCATAACGACCATATCGACACAAATTGACTTTTATCGTCACGAACCGACTTTTATCGCCGAAAATCGACTATTTTAGTTCTTATTCTTGTTTCTGTCGTAGATATATTTGAGTCCTTTGAGCGCAAGCGCACGGTCGGTGACGTCGATAAGTTGAGGCTCTACGTTTTCGACGAGTTGACTGAGTCCACCCGTCGCAACCACCTTTGCGCCCTTCATCTCGTCGAGTTCTTTATACTTGCTCACCATATACTTGACAAGCCCCGTATAGCCGTAAACTATGCCGCTTTGCATGCAACTCTTAGTGTCCGTGCCGACGATATTTTGCGGTTTTTCAAGTTCGATTCTGGGAAGTTTCGCCGCCGTCGTAACCAACGATTCAGTTGCCGTCTTGATGCCGGGGGCAATCGCTCCGCCGATATATTCGCCGTCTTTCGTGACGAGGTTGAACGTCGTTGCCGAGCCGAAATCCACTACGATCACCGGACCTCCGTAAAACTTGTACGCCGCTGCCGCGCCGACGATTCTGTCAGTGCCGAGTTGAGTGGGATGATCGTATCTGAGTTTTAATCCCGTATCGGTCGTACTCGATACCACCAAAGGCGTTTTGCCGATATAATAGTTGCACATATGCTCGATCGTATAGTTGAGAGCGGGCGCAACCGACGACATAACCGCATCGTCGATATCGTTGAAATCCACTCCTCTTTGTCTGAGCAAATCGTACAGCACCATGCCGTATTCATCTGCGGTGCGCGAAGCCTTGGTGGAAACTCTCCACGAAGCAATCAATTCGTCACCGTCAAAAACGCCGTACTTGACGTTGGTGTTGCCTATATCCATTGTGAGAATCATACGCATCTCCTACTGTGCAAGGCGCACAGATTTGTGTCGTTTTTAAGACTTTGTCTTAAAACTTCTATAAGTTTTGACGACTTGCCGAAGATTTAAGACGCTTTTCGTCTTTTTCGAGCAGATTTGCTCTAAATCTTAAATAGTATATCAAATATAGCAATTATTTTCAACAACAAAAAATATAAGTGCGAAAATCCCTCTTTTAGAGCAAATTTCGATTTGCGCGAATTATTTTGATTGCGGCGACAATACTATTATTAGTGCCTTATATACGGATGGAAAACGGGAAAATACCGTTGGTTCGGGATACGTTCATACGCTGAAACGCAAGAGAAACGGACTCCGTTCTTACGACCGAGATTAAGGATGTAAACTCACTAAACAGTGAGAAAATGAGGTTATATATGAATCGAAATTCAATGACAATCAAGAATTTGAACGTTGTGTACGGCATAGGACTTATTGCTGCAGGGATTCTGTTTTGCATTTTGCGCTCGTCCTTTGTGAGCGCAATGCTGACGGTTGCGGGTGTGCTTTGCGTGATGCTGGGAATCGTGAATCTCGTGTGCAGGAAGTGGGTGCTCGGCGGTGTGGAAATTGCAATCGGCATAGTTGTGATAGCGTGCGGTTGGACGGTTGCCGACATTGCGCTGTTGGTGCTCGGAATCGTGCTGTGCGTGTATGCAATCTATATGTTTGCAACGCAAATTTCGACGTTCAAACGTGCAAACACCAAAGATAAAGTGTTTATTTTGCTCAACCCTATCGTCACGCTTATCGTCGGAGTTATGTTTATCGTGGCAAAATGGTATATGGTGGACGCGGTGTTTATCGCACTCGGAGCGGTTGCCATTGCCGAAGGAATCGCACTGCTTTTCAAGAGCGACGAGAAGCAAAAAAGCGATGAAAAAGTGGCTTGAAAAGTGTATTTGATTATGTGCAAAAAGTTGTATAAATATTAAATTTTGTGTATAAAGTTATATCAAAAATCGGTTGTTTATATCAAAAATCCGAACTGAAAAATGTCAAAAACGTAGCAAAAACGCTCCGAAATGGAGCGTTTTTTTTGGTTGAATACGGGTTGAGAAACCGTTTCAACGGTTCTTCTTAAAATCAAAGCCATATAAGCGTTCCGAGATTTTAGGAACGTAAAGCAACAACTACTTCAAGAGGGTTTCGGCGTTGTCGAAGTTGTTTTGCACTGCTTCGAAAACGTTGCAAAGGCGTTTGCCGTCGACGAAACAATGATTGACCGTGACGTTGAGCGTCATGACGTATCTGCCGTTTTCAAGACGATACTTGTCCCAACACGCTCTCGGACACGACGAGGATTCGATATTGCCGTCGGGAAGCGGATGAGTCATAGATTCAATGCTTATCCACGGAACGCAAGTGATATAATAATCGTCGAAATCGGCGGAATCGTTGTAGCCGTCACCAAAGGCTGTCTGCGACTTCTTCTCTTCGATGATTTGTCTGGTCTTATCGTAAAAACCGCGATAGTCCTCTATCATCTTGAAGCCTGCGTTGGCAAATCTGCCCGAATCCGTCATAACCGTGAAAGTGGGATTGATGACGTCGTAAAGGCGTATCTGCCCTCTCACCTCTCTCATTCTCATCTCGTCGACGGAATTGAAAGCCTTGGTGACGAGATAAAGCACGTTTGCGAAAAAACTCGTGCCTGTCGCTTTGGACACTTTGACGACTTGAGTTACGTCCGTTTTGACGTTCATACCGTAACACGGATTGGCAAACGTCCTGAACCACTTGTATTGCGACGGATTGTCGAGATTGTCAATTTCTATAATTCGATACATTTTCACCTTGCGCTAAAAGCCGCGACGCTTAAAGCGATTTCGGATTTATTCTTTTGAATCGGGTTGCTCGTCGAATCTCAAATACGCCTCTTTCAAAATCTTGGCACAATTTTCGACTCCGATTGCCGAGGTGTTGAGAGTGATATGATAGTTTTTGGCTTCGCCCCACTCGTTATCGGTGTAATAGCGATAGTGCCTTGCTCTCATACGGTCGTTTTCTTTGATGAGCCTTTCCGCTTTCTTGGCGTCGTCGGTGCGACGGAACACGTTGATGACTCGCTCCACTCTCGAGCACATATCCGCGTGAATGAACACGTTGAGGCATTTGTACTTGTCCTTGAGAACGTAGTCCGCGCAACGCCCGACTATGACGCACGCGCCCTGCTTTGCGATTTTTTCTATCGCATCCGCTTCGCAAGCGTAAATTTTGGCCTCGATATTCTCGAAACTGCCCACGAGATTCGCCCCCCACACGCCCGAGGTGAACGCAAACGAGGACAGACCTTTCATTTTCTGCTCGTTTTCTTTGATAAACTCCTGCGCAAAGCCCGAATCTTCGGACGCCATTGCGATGATTTCCTTGTCGTAAAACGGGATTCCGAGTTCGTCCGCAAGCAACTTGCCGACGAATCTGCCGCCGCTGCCGTACTGTCTGGATATGGTGATAATCGTGTTCATAAGCCCTCCTTCAGAGCGGAAAACGTCCGCTTATCTACGTATTTATTATCATTCATTTTGACAAATTCGTCAATACGCAATTTGCAAAAAAAGTCGGTTGTGACACTTAGGCGCATTTGTCCGTATACCGTTTTTGAACAATACTACAAGTGCTGCGTTTGACTTTTTCGTGCGGAATCTTTATAATCTTTCTATCAACGTATTTTCAAAAACGAGGTGCAAGATGCCATACACGGTATATCTCAAAAAAGGCGAAGAAAAACGAGTGATACAAGGTCACAGTTGGGTGTACGCAAACGAAGTCGCGCGCATCGAGGGTAAGGACAAAAACGGCTCGCTCGCTACTGTCTGCTCGCACGAGGGAAAGTTTATAGGCAAGGGATATATCAATCACCTCTCGAAGATATTGGTGCGTATTTTCATTCGCGACGAGAATACTATCGACGACGAAAGCCTCTACGTTTCACGCATAAGCGCCGCAAAAGGCGCAAGAGTCGCTCTCGGATACGACAACTGCTACCGCGCGGTCTTTGCCGAAGCCGACGACTTGCCCGCCCTCATCGTCGATAAATACGACCAATACCTCGTGTGCCAGTTTCTATCGCTCGGAATCGATAAGCAAAAAGATAAAATCGTGGATTGCCTCGTCAAAGTTTTTGAGCCGAAAGGCATTTTTGAGAGGAGCGACGTTGCCGTCCGCGCAAAAGAAGGACTCGATGAGCGCACGGGCGTGCTGTACGGCGAAGTGCCCGAGAAAATCGTCATCACGGAAAACGGGCTGAAAATGGCCGTGGACGTCAGAAACGGACAAAAAACGGGATACTTCCTCGACCAAAAAGAAAATAGACTCGCAACTCGCAGATACGCTAAAGGCAGAGTTCTCGACTGCTTCTGCAACAGCGGCGGATTTTCGCTCAACGCCGCCCTCTCCGCAGACGAGGTCGTGTCTTGCGATATATCCAAAATCGCGCTCGAAAACGTCGAAGAAAACGCAAGACTGAACGGATTGTCGAATATTACGACCAAATGCGCGGACGTGTTCGAGGCACTGCGCGAATACAAAAATAACGGCGAAAAATTCGATTTGGTCATTCTCGACCCTCCCGCTTTTTGCAAGAGCGCAAGCGAGGTTAAGGACGCGTACAGGGGCTATAAGGATATAAATATCCTCGGAATGAAACTCGTCAAAAGCGGCGGTTATCTTATATCGTCGTCGTGCTCGCACTATATGACCTTTCCGCTCTTTGAAAAAATGCTCGTGGAAAGCGCAAAAGAAAGCGGAAAAATCGTGCGTACCGTGGAAATCAAGTCGCAAGCGCCCGATCACCCGTCCCTACTCTGCGCCGAAGAAACGCAGTATTTGAAATTTTTCGTTCTGCAAGTTATGTAAATAACAAGCGCGCCGAAACGGCGCGCTTGTTATTTACGTTTTTAATATTTTGCTATAATATTTACGTCTTCTAGAAATAACCGTAAAGTCGAATTTATGCTATCGGCGTTTGCGTGGTATCAACTACGTGTACGTCAAGTTGATTGAACGGTATGGTTATGCCGTTCTCGTCAAAGGCTTTCTTGACGTTTTCAAGCATGTCGAAATTCACAGTCCAATAATCTGCGTTCTTGCACCACACCTTTGCCGAAATATCGATGCTGCTCGCGCTTTGCTCTGATACTCTTATCGACGGCGCGGGATCTTTGAGGATGAGTTCGTTTTGGGCGCAGACGTCTGCAATGACTGATTTCGCCTTTTCAAAATCGTCCGAATAAGATATGGAGAATTTTAAGTCCACGCGGCGCAAGTCCTTTTCCGAGAAGTTGACGACCTCACTCGTGGAAAGTTTGCCGTTGGGAAGATATACAACTTTGTTATCCGTGGTGCGTAGCCTCGTGTGGCAGATGCGGATGTCCTCTACCGTGCCTTCGTAGCCACACGCTTGAATGTAATCGTCATCCTTGAAAGGTCTTGTGATGAGCAGCAGCACTCCGCCCGCAAAGTTCGAGAGCGTGCCGTTGATCGCAAGTCCGACGCCGACGCCCAACGACGCTATGAGTGCCGTAATCGCACTCGTGTCAATGCCTACGTAGCCGATAAGCGCTATGACGACGAGAACCTTCAGCCCGACTTTTATCACGTAACTGACGGTTTTGTAGATGGTTTTGTCTATCTTCTTGTTTTGGGCGACCTTCTTGTCAGCGCGCTTGGCAATCTTCTTGCTAATCCAGTTGATGAGCGAGAACGTTACGATCATTATCACGATCGAAATGAGTATCTTGATGCCCGTGTTCGTGAGCCAGTTCTGCACAGTTTGCCATACTTGTTGCCAGTCCATATTGATTTCTCCTATGTAACGTTTTTGTGTTTGTAACGTCTTGTTTTTTTATCATGTCAAACGCGCTTTGCGCGCACTCCGTCAAGTGATTATAGCCTCAATCGCGCCTTTTAGCAACAAATTATTTGTATATACCGTAATTGTTAAATCCTTTTTCGCCTTGTTGGCGTTTTTCGTTTGACAATGCAAGTTTTTCGTGTATAATAGAGGGGTAATTTGAATCCCGAGGAGGTGAAAAAGATGTCAACTGTCAGAGTCGGTGAAAACGAAAGTTTGGACAACGCTATCCGCCGTTTCAAAAGAAAATGCGCACGCGACGGCATCATCGGTGACCTCCGCAAAAAAGAGGCTTACGAGAAACCCAGTGTGAAACGCAAAAAGAAAGCGGAAGCCGCTCGTAAGAGAATGTACAAATCATAACAAAACCGATGCGTGCTCTGCGCGCATTGTTCGGAGGCATGGCTCAGTTGGTTAGAGCAC
>URNP01000043.1 GCA_900549225.1 uncultured Eubacteriales bacterium
TTGGCGTGATACTGCGTCAGCGCGTCTTGCCCATCAATTCACGTACACTCAAGTACGTTGGGATTGCAGTTCAAGCCACACTTCCTTGTCTGACGCGCAAATATCGCACTCATTACACGAGCGCACTATTTGGCGAACAACTTTGTCAGACGCGTTTTTTTCACAAGTCACGTATGAATCAGTACGCTCGTTGTTCAAAAAACGTATCTTCTGCGTTCTTCATCCGAATATCGCACTCATTAAATTTTGCGGCGGCAAATAAATGTATATCTATAACATAACATAACATAATCGACTGTTTATGTGCACAAAAAAACACGATAAAGGTAATATATGAGTTATAACGAGCATTTTATGAATATGGCGATCGAACTCGCAAAAGAGTGTGCTTTGCAAGACGAAGTGCCCGTCGGGTGCGTCGTCGTCAAGGACGGCAAAGTGATCGGCGCAAGCGGCAATCGCAAGGAGCGAGAGAACAACGCCATATGCCACGCAGAGATTATCGCGCTCTCGCAAGCAACCAAAAGCGTCGGCAATTGGTGGCTTGAAGATTGCGACGTTTACGTCACGCTCGAGCCTTGCGTAATGTGCGCAGGCGCAATGATTCATTCTCGCATACGCACTCTTTATTTCGGCGCGTACGATGAAAAGACGGGTGCGTGCGGCTCGAAACTCAACCTCTTCGAGCAAGGACTTTTCAATCATACCGTTCTCGTCGAAGGCGGTCACGAGCAAGAAGCGTGTTCTCAAATGCTGTCCGATTTTTTCAAAACGAAAAGGAAAAAATCAAAAGAACAAGACTAATCGAAATATGTATATATAGATACGGCGGAGGCAATAGTTCGTGCCTCCGTCGTTTTGCGTTCGGGCAGGCTCTTTCGGTCAGATAGAGAGTTGGTTTGGCGGATAGGTTTCAAAAAGCATTTTTGCTGCAATCTTTAAGGTTTTTTGCCTCGGTATCGCCGAGGCGTTTTTTATGCTCGTGCGATAAGAAGGAGAAAGCGCACGAGAAAGATTACAGCGTTTCGACAATGCTAGTGTCAATGTCAACGGCGTCTTTGATTGAGTCGGCTGGTATTCCGAACACAATTCCCAAAACGGTTGAGATGAGCGAAATGATTGAAGCAACAATGACAAATACGATCTTTTTATTCTTGTTATCCATAGGTTCTCTCCGAAGTTTATATTTTTTGCCACCGCGAAGATTTGCCTGCCCGAACGCCCACAATATACAACCGCGTTGCTCCGCTTTGCAAAATATTATGTCGCTTGTATGAAAAATTTTTTTGCAAAACGAATATAGTATGGTATGGAAAAATATAATATTGTTTTTATAAAAACCGATGGCGGTGAAAAGGAGTTGCTAGGCAGGCGAGCGGAGGATTACGTAATTCGCGAATTTAGTGATTTTTCCGCAAAGAAGTGTCGTATCGCAAAACAGTCTGCCTACAAGGAAGAGACGGCGATTCTCGACGGATACGTCAACGTGGTGTTGACGCTCGATATGCCGCTCGTAAAGAAAGCGGATATCGAGGCGCTTGCAGACGAGATGAGAAGAAAAAACATTTCCGCGATACACCTCGGCGCAAAGGATTCCGTTGCAAAAATTTGCAGGGGAAAGGGCGTCGACGAAGGCGTTTTTTGCGCGAGAGAGGCTTTTTTGAAGATTGATGATGCAAAAAGTTATAATATAGTGTATAATCTTCTAAAAGACGAAATCCTCGACGGACTTTTGCAAAACGGTGTGAATATCATCGACAAAGCCACGACGTTTATCGACGATACGGTCAGTGTGGAGCGAGGCGTGACGATAAAGCCTTTTTGCACCATAGAAGGTGAAAGCGCAATTCTTGCCCACAGCACGATTTTTGCTTCGTATATCCGCGACAGCGTCGTGGACGGAGCGGACGTAAGTTGCTCGCATATCGTATGCTCGCACGTGCACGCGCGCGCGACGGTAGGTCCGTTTGCTCGGCTTAGGCACGCCGTCATAGACGAAGGGTGCAGAGTGGGCGATTTCGTTGAAGTGAAAGCGTCGAGGCTTCGCGACGGAGTCAAGTGCGCGCATCTGAGTTACGTCGGAGATGCAGATGTCGGCGAGCGTACGAACGTGGGGTGCGGAACGGTTTTTTGCAACTACGACGGACGAGAAAAACACAAGACCACCGTCGGTGCTGAATGTTTCTTGGGAGCGAACACCAATCTTATCGCGCCGTTGGTCGTTGGCGATCACGCATTTATTGCGGCAGGCACGACGGTCACTCGCGACGTGGAAAACGGCTCGTTCACGATAGGCAGAGTGCGACAGGACACGAAGCCGCAAAACTGACTACTACGGCAAAAGAAAAGAGAAAAAACGACGAGATTTAAGCAATCGATATATACGCAGGAGAAGAAATGATACTCATCGTAGGGCTGGGCAATCCCGGCATGAAGTACAAAAACACCTATCACAACGTCGGATTTATGGCGGTTGACGCCTTGGCAAAAAAATGCAAGGTGAAGATTGCTAAATCCGAGTGCGACGCACTCACTTGCAAGGCAATTTACAAGGGCGTCGATTTTGTGATTGCAAAGCCGCAAACGTATATGAACTTGTCGGGCGAAGCCGTCAAAAAACTCGTGCGCGCTTATGACGTTGACGAAAAGAGTCAACTCGTCGTGTGCTACGACGACGTCGATTTGCCAATAGGAAAATTGCGCGTAAGACAAGAAGGCAGCGCGGGCACGCACAACGGAATGCGCAATATCGTCAAGGAACTCAACACGCAGGAATTTACGCGCGTGCGTATAGGCACAAAAACGGACGAACTTGCACAACACGAGGTTGAACTTATCGATTTCGTGCTTTCAAAGGTCGATTTTGACAGCAAACAAGTTTTGACGACAGCAATAGAAAGTGCCGTGGAAGCGTTTGAAATGTTTATAGAAGGCGACGATATCCAACGCATACAAGAGAAAATCAATCGCAAAAAGTAACGAGACAAAATGAAAGCACCGTCGATTTTTCAACTTCAGAATATGGGTGAAAAACTCGCTTCGTTGCAAGGCATCGGAGCAAAAAGACTTGCCGACGACAAACTGTCGGCGGTTTACGTTTTGCGTGTTTGCGAGGGTGCGAAAATCCATATTATTTCGCAACTTCCCGTTAGAAAACTCGTGGTAGCGTCCGATGCTCTCGGTGCAAAAAGCATAGCGGGCAAACTTGCGGGGTGGGGACTCAAAGTCGATTATCTGCCCTATCGCGACGACACTCTGATTGCAAGAAAGAGTTTTTCGGCGCAAGGCGTGAGAGAGAGAATAACCGCTCTCAAAGATATTGCTTTTGACGACGTAGATGCGGTGGTGACGTCTGCCGACAGCCTTCTTCAACTTTTTCCGAAGAGAGAACTCGTCAAAAAATACACGGTATGCGTCAAAAAAGAGGACGTGATTTCTCCGCAGCAACTTGCCGATAGACTTGCGCTTGCAGGATACAAGCGACAGGCTATGGTTGCCGATCCCGGCGATTTTGCGGTGAGAGGCGATATAGTTGACGTGTGCGACATTTCTGGCACGGCGTACAGAATCAACTTTTTTGACGAAATTATTGAAAATATCAAGGTTATCGACATAGAATCGATGCTCGCTTCAAACGAAGTAGACGGCGTGCGATTCGCGCCCACGAGCGATATTTTGCTCGATGAAAAGGGTTACGATTTTGCAAGAGAAAAACTCTCGCTTTATCCCGAAAACAAAAACGCGCAACAAGCCAAAGAATTTTTGAGCGTAGGCGCGTGCGATCCGTCTGCGGTGTGGGCATTGCCGTTTTTGAAGGACTGTACGGAAAATATTTTTGAATATTTCAACGACGAAAAGCCGACTCTCGTCGTCTTTGACGAACCGAGAGTGGTGAGCGACAAGTTGCAGATTCTCGAAAAAGAGTTCGTTGGAAGAATCAAGACGCTCAGCGAAGGCGGAGAAATCCTCGACGAACACAAAAACGTGTGTATCACCGCTCACGAGGTCAAAAGACAACTCGTGTTCACGCGAAAAATGGGCTTTTCTTCGCTTTCTTTGGACAACAGACTGTTTGAGCCGAAATACATAATCGAGCCGAAAACACGCCCCGTAACGAAGTACTATCTCGATCCCGAAACCATAGTTCAGGACTTAAAAAACTTCGTTTTGAACGGCACGAAAGTCGTTATGGCGTGCGGTAGTCGCGAGCAAGCGAAGAATATAATCGAAAGTCTGAGAGAATACGAGATTTCGGCAACGTACAGCGAAGACGGCAACGGCGAGGGCAGTATTCTCGCAACGCCACTCGAAGTGCAGACGGGATTTATCTATCCTGCCATCAAAGCGTGTATGATAGGCACGGGCGAGTGCATCGGCAAGCATCGTGCGAGCGAAATTGCAATAAAATCCACCGAGCAGGCGCTTTCGCCGAAGCCGGGCGACTACGTCGTGCACAAGATTCACGGCGTCGGCGTGTGCGAAGGCACGACGATTCTCAAGACGGGCGAATTTGAAAAGGAATATATCGTCCTCAAATATCGTGACGGCGATACGCTCTACGTTGCGACCGATCAGATGAACAATCTGCAAAAATTCGTTGGCGAAGAGCATCCAAAACTCAACAAACTCGGCGGAAAAGAATTCGAACGCGAAAAAGAAAAAGTGCGCAAATCCGTGCGAAAACTCGCAATTAACCTCGTCGAACTTTACGCAAAGCGTGAAAAGCAACGCGGTTTCAAATACAGTCCCGACACCGTCTGGCAAAAGGAATTCGAGGATAATTTCGAATACGAGGAAACTCCAGACCAACTCAAAGCGATTGCGGATATCAAAAACGATATGGAAAGCGGTCGCATTATGGACAGGTTGCTCGTGGGCGACGTGGGTTTTGGCAAGACGGAAGTCGCGTTCAGGGCTATGTTCAAAACCGTGCTCGATTCAAAACAAGCGGTGCTTCTCGCGCCGACGACGATACTTGCAAGGCAACACTATGAAAATCTCGTAAAAAGGCTTGAACCGTTCGGCATAAAATGCGGACTTCTCACGAGACTTCAATCCTCAAAAGAAAACGAGCAACTCCTCAAAGAACTCAAAGACGGCACGACGCACATGGTTATCGCAACGCACAAAGTGCTTGCCAAGGACGTGGAATTTCACGATTTAGGCTTGCTCGTGCTTGACGAAGAGCAGCGTTTCGGTGTCGAACACAAGGAAAAACTCAAAGAAAAATATCCGCTCGTCAATGTGCTTACGCTCTCGGCAACGCCGATACCGCGCACGCTTAATATGTCGCTTACGGGCGTGAGAGATATTTCCATGCTCGAAACCGCGCCGAGAGGCAGGTTGCCCATTCAAACCTACGTCGTGGGATACAGCGACGCGCTTTGCGCCGACGCAATCACGCGCGAACTTGCAAGAGGAGGTCAAACGCTCGTGCTTCTCAACGATATCGAGGCGCTCGAACCTTTTGCGAGCAGATTGCGCAGTATGTGCGAGGGTGCAAGGGTTATCACTGCTCACGGACAGATGGCGCCGGGTCAACTCGAGCAGAGAATCAGTGCGTTTTACGACAAGGAATTTGACGTTCTCGTATCCACGACCATCATCGAAAACGGCATAGATTTGCCCGACGCAAACACGCTCATAGTCATAGACAGCGGACGATTCGGCTTGTCGCAACTATATCAACTCCGCGGAAGAGTGGGGCGCAGAGGCGTGCTTGCACACGCATATTTCACCGTTCCCGAAAACGGAACTATAACCGAAAACGCTCAAAAGAGACTCGACTCGTTGCTTGAAAACACGGAGATAGGCAGCGGATTCAGAGTTGCGCTTGCGGACTTGTCCATAAGAGGCGCAGGCAACATTCTCGGAGCGGAGCAGAGCGGCCATATCGAAAAGGTCGGCTACGAAATGTATCTCGAACTTCTCGACGAAGCGGTTCAGGAGATAAAGACGGGCGTCGTAAAGAAGCCCGAGCGCGACGTGGAAATGAAAGTGGACGTGGCGGCGTTTATCAGCGAGAGTTATATTTCGGGTCGAGACAAACTCAGAGTATACAAGCAAATATCCAAAGTCGCCTCAAAGAGTGCGAGAGATTCTCTCATCAAAGAACTCGGCGAGGTTTACGGCGAAGTGGATTTGCCGCTTGAAAACCTCATCAACATTGCGCTTTTGAAAAATCTTGCTTCAAACTACGACGTGTCGAGAATCGTCATCAACCGCAACGGCGCAGGCGTAAACTTTTACGACGCAGATATTTTCAAAAACGAAAGTCTTATGAACGCCGTATCCAAAAACAGCGGAAGCGTGGTGCTTACGACCACCATACCGCCGTCAATGATATTCGAGGTGAACAAACTCACGGCAGAGCAAAAACTTGCCAAACTCATCGAGTTCTTTGCCGAAATCGAATAAAAGCCGCATTAATATAGTGCCTATATAAAAGTCGATTGGCAGGATGACGATTTTTAAAACATAACGAAAAGCGCACTTAAAGTGCGCTTTTTGAATAAATAAAATATCGATTTTGCGTTCTAGAACATGTATTCTTCTCTCTTATGCACGTCGCGCATGCCCTCTATCGTGTCGCATATGTCTTTGAAAGAGCACGTTGCACAATCCATTTTCAAGTTCTTCAAAATGTGATCGAGGGTGACGGTGATTCCTTCGTTGAGCTTTGCAACTTGCGAGAATGTGGCAAAGTCGAACGACGGATCGGTGATAAATATTTGCTTGACCGCTTTGACGTTTTTATCTTGTTTGTAAGCGCCTTTGAGAATCGTTCCGACGTCCGAGAAAGACAAACCGTTGGCCTTTGCGGACTTCGAAACCCTGCCGCCTTCACGCAAAAGGTTGGTGTTGACTCTTATCATGTATCCGTCGGGATTGACCTTGTAGCGTTTGTATTCGATATCGCGCAAAACGCGGTACACCTTTTGCTCTTTGTCAAAGGATTGCTCCGAGTTTTCGTCAAGAAGAATTATTGCAATTCTCGCAAACGGAACGTCGCCCGAAAGGTCTTTTATATCCTTGCCGCGAAGAAGAATCTCGTCTTTTTCAACGAGTTTTTCGTCGGTCGTGTATGCGATGAGATAGCCCGAATCTTTTCCCGTTGCGCCGAGTTCGACCGCGCCGTCGTCGGGGAAGAGAAAAACTTTTTCATCGAGATTTTTCCAACTTGAAGAAACGGGAAGCGATTTGAGTTCGCTCCCCGCAAGTTCAAGCGATTTTTGAATTGTAGAATCGTAAAGTTTCATTATTATTCAAGGTGACGATTTCTCTTGCGCTTGTCATAGAATTTCTGAAGGAATTTTTGGACGTGTGCAAGAAGTTTTGAATCGAGGTTTAAGAAGTACATTATGAACAAAAGCAAGAAGAGAAGAAGGATTGCGCCTGCAACGCTTCCGATGACGATACCTGCGATTGCTCCTCCGCTGAGTGCGGACAACGTGGTTGTAATCATATTTGCCTCCTTACGCTTGTGCCAAGCCTTTTTGTCTTGCGTACTCTGCCGCACCGAGCGCACCCATAAGTTGCGGGTCGATGGGAAGATCTATAACCTTGATCTTGAGCACTTGCTCTATTGCTTGCTTAAGTCCGTCGTTCTTTGCGCAGCCGCCCGAGAGCGTTATGCTATCCGTTGCGCCCGCCTTCTTTGCCATAACGAAGCATCTCTTTGCAACGGACATTTCGATACCTGCCGCAATCTCGTCCATAGGCTTGCCTTCGCCAACGAGCGAAATAACCTCGGATTCTGCAAAAACGGTGCATTGTGCGGAGATGGGGATGACGCTCTTTGCCTTGAGGGAGAGTTTGGAGAAGTCGCTGAGCGATAACTCAAAGGATCTTGCCATAGCCTCGAAGAAACGTCCCGTACCTGCCGCGCACTTATCGTTCATAGCGAAGTTCTTGACAGTGCCGTCCGTATCTATTGCGATACCCTTGATATCTTGTCCGCCGATATCGATGATAGCCTTGACGTTCGGGTCTGTAATGTGAACGCCCATAGCGTGGCAAGAGATTTCGGAGATATTTTCGTCTGCCGTAGCGACTTTGTTACGTCCGTAACCCGTACCTACGAGGTAAGCGAGGTTTTTGACGTCGCCCTTAAGTTCGGGCACCTGAGCGACGACGTCGCTCATAGCGGCTTCTGCGGAGAGAGCCGCGTTAATTTTGCTCTTTATAGTGGTGTGAGCGAGAATCTTACCGTTCTCGTCCATAATAACTGCTTTGGTGTAGGTTGAGCCTACGTCGCATCCGCCAAAATATTTCATAATTCT
>URNP01000044.1 GCA_900549225.1 uncultured Eubacteriales bacterium
TACTTGAGTGTACGTGAATTGATGGGCAAGACGCGCTGACGCAGTATCACGCCAAATAGCGCAATTAAATTAAATTACTTTGCCTTTGACAACCACCATAGGATAAGTCTCATACCCACTCAACACTCTGCCGGGCTGAATGATGACGTCTTTGTCGGTGATGGTGTAGTCAAGAGACGCGTTTTCCATGACGATGGTGTCTTCCATGACGATAGAGTTGCGAATGACTGCGCCTTTGCCGACTTTGACGGAACGGAAAAGAATGGAGTTTTCAACCGTGCCGTCGATGACGCAGCCGTCTGCTATGATGGAATTTTTGACGTTTGCGCCCTCTTTATACCTTGCGGGCACGCTGTCTTTGACCTTGGTGAGAATGGTGGAGTGTTTGTAGAAGAGTTGCTCTCTCACTTCGGGTTTGAGAAGATCCATACTGCGCTTGAAGTAGGTGGGGATACGGTCGATGACGGCAACGTACTCCTTGACCTCGTAGTTCATAATGTACAGTTCGGACAAGTTTTCTTGAAGGATATCCTTCTCGAAATCGTAGCAACCGTGTGCGTAGGCGTTGTCAACGAGGGAAATGAGCAAATCCTTTTTGACAAAGTATATGTTGAGGTTGCACTGCTGCTTGCCCGTGTCGCTTGCCACGGCGTAACGCATATCCGTGATGCGATGATTTTTGTCGGACGCTATGACGAACTTGCGGGGGTTAACGTCGTCGGTGTTGTAGGTCAAAACCGTGATGTCCGCGCCCTTTTCGATATGGAACGCCTCAACCTCGTCGAAATCGATATTGTAAGCGATATTCGTGTTGGAAATGACCACGTACTCCTCGTTGTTGTTCATAAGGAAACCGCGGAGATTGAACAACGCTTCGATTTTGCCCTTGTACACTTTGTGCTCACTGTTGAACGCAAACGGGGGGAACAACGTCAAGCCGCTGTTTTTTCTGTTCAAGTCCCAATCTCTGCCCATACGGAGATGGTCCATAAGAGAGTTGTAATTGTTGCGCGTGACGATGCCTATCGTGGTGATGTTGGCGTGCACGAGGTTGGACAAAGTGAAGTCTATAAGACGATATCTTCCGCCAAAGGGCAACGAAGCCGTGGTGCGATGAATCGTCAAATCGTTGAGATGGCTGTCCGGATCGGATGCGAACAAAACGCCCATCGTATTGTTTTTCATATTATTCCCCTCCTTAACCTATCATTTCGTTTGCACCGACAACCGAGTTGGGTGCAAGCGTGTAGTTGGGTGCGATTACGCTTATCTTCCACTCGCCGGGGTTGCAATGGTCGAGCGTTTCGCCGACCATAGAGTTTTTGCCCACGGTCGCATTCCAACCGACTATCGAATATCTGATATCCGCGCCGTCCTCGATGACCGCGCCAGGCATAATGACCGACTCTTCGATATACGCGTCCTTGCCAATTTTGACGGAGTTGGAGATTATGCTGTTTTTGACCGTGCCGTTGATGACCGTACCTTCGCTGACGAGGCAGTTGATGACGTTGCCCGTCGGCGCGACGTAGTGCGGCGGCTCGGCGTTGTTGCGCGCGTAAATTTTCCATTTGTCGTCGTCAAGATGCAATTCCTCGCCCTTGAGAACGTCCATATTCGCTTCCCACAAAGAAGATATCGTTCCGACGTCCTTCCAGTAGCCGTCAAATTGATAGGCGTACATTCTCTGACCGTCTGCAAGCATCTTGGGAATGATGTTTTTGCCGAAATCGTTTTCACTCTCTTTGTCGTTTTCGTCTTCGACGAGATATTTGCGAAGTTTCTCCCACGTGAAGATATAGATGCCCATCGACGCTTTGGTACTTCTGGGCTTTTTGGGTTTTTCCTCAAATTCCTCAATCTGCTTGCTGTTCTTTTTGAGATTGAGTATGCCGAATCTGCTCGCCTCTTCGATGGGTACGTCGCGAACCGCTATGGTGCAATCCGCGTTGTTGCGTTTGTGCTCTTTGAGCATATCGTGATAATCCATCTTGTAGATATGGTCACCGCTCAGAATCACCACGTAATCGGGGCTATAGTTGTCGATAAAGTCTATGTTTTGGTAAATCGCGTTTGCAGTGCCTTTGTACCACTCGCCCGACTTCGCGCCCATATACGGAGGCAAAACGTAGATGCCGCCGCTGAGTCTGTCCAAGTCCCACGGCTGTCCATTGCCGATGTATTGATGAAGTTCAAAGGGACGATATTGCGTAAGCACGCCGATGGTATCGATGCCGCTGTTTATGCTGTTGGAAAGCGGAAAATCGATGATGCGATACTTCGCGCCGAACGGCACTGCTGGCTTTGCAACCGAAGAGGTCAACACACCGAGGCGCGTACCCTGTCCGCCTGCAAGAAGCATTGCGATGCATTCCTTTTTGGAAATTTTGCTCATTTATTTTTCCTCCTTATATTCCGGCTTCAAAAACATAACAGAGTTTTTGGGAATATTGACTTTGATTGAATACGGATAACCGTGCGAGGGTTTTGCGCTCGCTCTGAACGAGGGGCGTCTTTCCTCTTCGCCGCCGTACTTTTTGAGAGCAGAGTACAAGTCCGCCCTGTACGTCACGCCCTCGGGTACGCCCATAACGTATTTGAGTCGTTCAACAGGCGAGAAATTGACCACGCAAATGACGTATTCGCCGTCCGCCGCCTTGCGAATGAAGGATACGACGTTTTGCGAATTGTCGTCCACCACTATCCACTTGAACCCGTCGTAAGTGCAGTCGAGTTGCCACATTGCTTTGTTTTCGAGATAGAAAGCGTTGAGATCCTTCATAAACTTCTGGAAGGTGCGATGGCGCTGATAATCGAGCAAGAACCAGTCGAGTTGTTGAGCGTAATTCCACTCGATGAACTGCGCAAATTCGTTGCCCATAAAGTTGAGTTTTTTGCCGGGGTGTCCCATCATAAAGCCGTAAAACGCTTTGAGTCCTTCAAACTTCTGATCGTAATCGCCCGGCACTTTGTTGATCATACTGCATTTGCCGTGCACGACCTCGTCGTGAGAGATGGGAAGAATATAGTTTTCGCTGTAAGCGTAAGTGATTGCAAAAGTGAGATTGTTGTGATTGTCCTTTCTGAAGAACGGGTCAAGCGACAGATAATGCAAACTGTCGTTCATCCAGCCCATATTCCACTTGAAATTGAAGCCGAGTCCGCCTTCGTAGGCAGGCTTGGTTATCATAGGATATGCCGTGCTTTCCTCGGCAATCGTGAGTGCGCCGTGATACTTTGAAAGAATCGCGGTGTTCATCTGCTTCAAAAAGTCCCTCGCTTCGAGATTGTAATTGCCACCGTATTGATTGGGCTCCCACTCTCCGTCCTTTCTGCCGTAGTCGAGATAGAGCATGCTCGCAACCGCGTCGCAACGGATTCCGTCGATATGATAGACGTCAAACCAAAACATTGCCGCAGAAATGAGGAAAGATTTGACCTCGTTTTTGCCGAAGTCGTAAACCATCGTGCCCCACTCTTTATGCTCGCCCTTGCGAGGATCGGCATATTCGTAAAGAGGCGTGCCGTCGAAAAGACGCAGACCTTGCTCGTCGCGCGGGAAGTGCGCAAGCACCCAGTCGAGAATTACGCCGACTCCCGCTCTGTGGCAACGGTCGATAAATTCCATCAAATCTTTGGGCGTGCCGTAACGCGACGTCGGAGCAAACATACCCGTGGTCTGATATCCCCAACTTCCGTCAAAGGGATATTCCGTCAACGGCATAACCTCGATGTGCGTGTAGCCCATCTTTTTGACGTACGGGATAAGCTCGTCAGCCATTGCGCTGTAATTGATATAGTTGCCGTCTGCGTACTTCTTCCAAGAACCGAAATGAATTTCGTAAATGTTGATAGGCGAACCGTAGGGATTGAAGTTTTCCCTCTCTCTCATCCACTTTTTGTCCTTCCAGCGATAGCCCGAAAGGTCGTAAAGTTTTGACGCGTTGGCGGGTGCGGTTTCAAAATGCAGACCGTAGGGGTCGCACTTGTAAACCGTTTCTCCGCGCTCGGAAGTGATTGCGTATTTGTACGCCTGAAATTGAGTTGCGCCTGCAACGAACGTCGTCCACACACCGTCGTCTTGCTTTTGCATACGGTTTGCGTTTACGTCCCATCCGTTGAAATCGCCCACGACCGATACAGACGAAGCGTTGGGCGCCCATACGGCGAAATCCCAACCGCCGACCCCGTCTTCAAAACTCGGTGCGGGCGAGAACATTTTATGCGCCTGATAATTCGTTCCCTCATGGAACAAATAACTTGCATAACTGTCTTTTTGTTTTGCCATTTCAATCTCCGAAAGCAAATCCCTTATCGTATGGATATACTTTTAATCTTATTTATGGATATTGTAACAAACATCGCGCGCGCATACAAGAGCAATTTGATATATTTTTTGCAAAAATGCAAAATTTGTAATGGATTTTTTGTGAAAAATGTAAAAAATTGAATTCTATTTCGTGTTTTTGTAACGTTTTTATTTGACGAAACCCTTTATTGCAAAAACCGTGCTTCCGCTTCCCGACATAATCACCTTGTCGAATCCCCTGCTTTTCAACTCGTCGTACGCGCTCTTTATTTTCGGATTCACAGCGCACGCAGGCTCGAAAAGGTCGTTGCGAAGGACCTCCAGCGCCTCGTTTACGCTTGCGGGTACGTTTTGCAAATCGTAATCGCCTTCGTGAATTTCATCGTACGTCTTATAGCATTTCCCGCTGTCGCTTCCGCCTTGCGCAATTATCTCTTCGACATCGATTCTGCCCTCGTACGACAACGGCTCGAGAATCTCGCCTACGTCCGATACCCTGCACGCTCCGCCTTGAATCATATACGGAACGTCACTGCCCAAAGACAGCAAAAAACGTGTATCTAATTGGGTGTTTTGACCTTTTGAGAGCAGATATTCTTTTACTGCGTTCACCGTGCAAGCGACGGTTGCGGACGAACCGCCAAGTCCTGCGCCAAGCGGTATACCTTTGAAAATCTCAAGTTTGCCGCCGACCGAAAACTCTTTTGCGACGGCGTTGAGTTTGTCTTTTGCGAAATTCAAAAATCTTTTCTCGTCAAGGCCGTCGAAACCGCCGACGATATTTATTTCAAACCCATCCACTCCGTCAACGGGATAAAACGACACTCTATCGGCGTATTTTTCATACGGATACATTATCATATCGAGAGTGTGAAGATTGTCTCTCTTGCCCGTCACCGCAAGCGAAAGATTGAGTTTTGCAAACGTTTTTGCATCAAATCTCATAGCGCCGCATCCTCTTCGAAAAGGTCGAGAATCACGTCAAACTCCGTCGTGAAGCCCTCGATAGGCTCTTTTGCGAGTTCAATCGTGCCCCCGTGCATTGTGACGATTTTTTTGCACACGGCAAGCCCTAATCCCGATCCTTGTTTGTTGCGGGATTTCTCGCCCACAACGAACGCCTCGAATACGTCCGCTTTGGATTCCTCGTTTATGCCCGGGCCGTTGTCGGCAAGAGATATTTTGACTTTGTCGCCCTCTCTTTGCACACTGAAACGCAACGTCGAGCCTTGCGGAGTATACTTGAAGAAATTGCCGGTGAGGTTTTCGAACACTCGCAAAAGTTGTCCTTTGTCAACGTTGCAAACCAGCCTTTCTTCGCATATCTGCGCGTCGAGTACGTAGCCTTGAATCTCGAATTCGTCGTATATGTCGGCAAGGAAAGTTCTTGCAAGTTCTGCAACATCGCACGGCTTTTTGTCGAGCGCGAAATCGGGGTGTTCGAGTTTGTTGTACTCATAAAACTGATTTATCAAATCCGCCATCTGATCGGATTTGGTGAGAATTATCTGCAAATACTTTTGCTTGTCCTCGTCGCTCACGAGTCCGTCTTTTATCGCTTTCGTGAAACCCTGAATTATGGTGACGGGCGTTTTGAGATCATGCGAAAGTCCTGCAAGCATGCGCTGTTTGTCGCCTTCGAGCATAAGCCGTTGCTCCTCGCTCGCATCGAGAATATCGACCATTTCGTTGAAACTGTCGTAGAGATGCTCGAATTCCTTCGATCCTTTGTAGTCAAGGTGATTATGCTTCTCTTGCGTCGGGAAGGTGGTCATTGCCTGCGAAAGCGTTGCGAGCGGTTTTTGAACGTGCTTGTTGATATAGCGAATATAAAACACCATAACCGTTGCAAACAGCGCAAGTATACACAACGCCACCACGATGACGAACAGATAAGTTACGGCGCTGTTGTCTCGTTTTTCGGCGTTGAAAATCGCATAGTAATCTTCACCGTCCGCACCCTCGAATGAAAACTTGAAAAGCGTTTGCTCGCCGTGGGTTGCGTTGTAAGTGAGATACTCGTATTCCTTTTGCGTGAACGACGTTCTCGTCGTCGAAATGGACGAAGAAACGATATTGTAAACGTCCTCGTCGCTCTTGCTTAAAAGATAATAACGCTCTTGAGGGTTGCCCTTACTGTCGCGGTAACTTATGGTGATGAGATAGTTGTATTTGTTGGTCGTAAGTTTGAAATTGTGCACGGCGCGCGTTTCTGACACGTTGTAGCGCGCGATGCAATCGAGTTCGCCGAGCGTATATTCGTTTTTCTGCGCAAGGGTCGAATAGACGACTTCACCGCTTGAAGAAACCACTTCAAACCAGCCGCTATCGCCGAGTATTTTGCTTGCGGGAATCTTTGAATAATTGCCGCTTTCAAGTTGAGATTTGTAGTCGGGAATATCCTTTTGTCTGACGTTTATGCCGTCTTTTGAAAAAGCCCAATTTGCCAACACGAATATGAGAATAACGCCAAAAATGATGATGAGCGAGAAGGATACGAAACTGCGAATAAGCAACGCAAGGAAACTTGCGTTGTCAATGCGAGGGTGATTTTTGCGATTTTCGTGCCTCGTCTTTTTGTTGCGATTATCGTCCGAATCGACACTTGAAGCATCGTTTTGCGCCGTATAATCGTCGGGTTGTGCAAAGTTATTGTTTTTCAACCTTGTATCCGAGCCCTCTTAGCGTTTTGATGTAACGAGGATTTTTTGGATCGTCCTCGATCTTGTCGCGAAGATTTGAAATGTGCACCATCATGGTGTTGTCGTCGTTTGCGTAGTAGTCGCCGTTGACCTCTTCGTATATCTGCATTTTGGTGAAAACTCTGCCGGGCGACTTCATAAGCATAAGCAGAATTTTGTATTCCGTTGCGGTTAGATTGACGGGTACGCCTCTCTTTTCGAGAGTGAGCATATTGGTGTCGAGAGTGAGTTCTCCGATGGTGATTTTGCCGTCGCCGTCCTCTTGCGCATTGCCGAGTTTGTAGAAGCGGCGAAGGTTTGCGTTGATGCGTGCAACGAGTTCGAGCGGGTTGAACGGCTTGACCATATAATCGTCCGCACCGAGATTCAATCCAAGAATCTTGTCGCTGTCGAGTTGCGCCGCAGACAAGATGATTATGGGAATATTGCTCTTTTTGCGAACGTACTTGGTGAGTTCGTAACCGTTCATTCTGGGCATCATTATATCAACGAGCGCAAGGTCGATTCTTTCCTTGTCGAAAATCTCCGTCGCTTCCACGCCGTCCTTTGCCCAAAAGGTGTTAAATCCTTCGTTTTCGAGATAGAGTTTGAGCAGTTTGACTATGTCCTCGTCGTCCTCTGCAAGCAAAATGTTGAAACTCATCGTGCACCTCATATATATTTATGAATAAATTATAACATAGATAAAATGATTTTCAACTTAAAAATATATAAAGAAAAGATGAATACCTCTGTAACGGCAGTGTGCATTGTTTTTTCTCTACAACGGGTGAGGGGCGTGTACTCTAAATGCAATTTCCCCTTTCCTCATGTGTTTTGACTTCGGCGTTTGCGCAATGCAATCCGCCTCGTTCGCTTTGGCTACA
>URNP01000045.1 GCA_900549225.1 uncultured Eubacteriales bacterium
GCGAGGCTCTCGGCAATATGCACACTTGCGTGTTGCCGTTGCCTCGGTGACGGTTTTTGCTCGCACGATATCATCACATCGTGATATCATCGCCTTTGGCGATATCATTCAAAAAAACAACTGTGCCGCAGGCACAATTCACTATCGAGGGAATACCTATGACAAACAAAACACCTGTTGACAACATCATCGAACTGCGCAACGTCTACAAAGAGTACGACGGCAAACAAGTGGTCAAAAACGCCAGCCTCACCATCAAGCGAGGCGAATTCGTCACGCTGCTCGGACCGAGCGGTTGCGGCAAGACCACCACGCTTCGCATGATAGCCGGCTTTGAGATGCCCACGAGCGGAAAAATCATTTTCAACGGCAAGGATATCACGGACACTCCTCCGCACCTTCGTCCCGTCAACACCGTATTCCAAAAATACGCGTTATTCCCTCATTTGAGCGTTTTCGGCAACATAGCGTTCGGGCTCAAACTCAAAGTCATTCCCAACGGCACGAAGACCAACAAGAAGGGCGAAACCGTTCAACTTTTCAGAAAGTACACCAAAGCGGAAATCAAGCAAAAGGTCAACGACGCGCTCAAAATGGTTGACCTTGAAGACTACGGACACAGAAACGTCTCCTCCCTCAGCGGCGGACAACAACAGCGTGTGGCAATTGCGCGCGCTTTGGTCAACGAACCCGAAGTGTTGCTTTTGGACGAGCCTTTGGGCGCGCTCGATCTTAAGATGCGCAAGGACATGCAACTCGAACTTATGGATATGCACAAACGCCTCGGCATCACCTTCATTTACGTCACGCACGATCAGGAAGAAGCGCTCACCATGTCCGACAAAATCGTAGTTATGCGCCTTGGCGAGATTCAGCAAATCGCTTCACCCGAAAAGGTCTATGACGAGCCTGCCAATGCGTTCGTTGCAGACTTCATCGGCGAGAGCACCATTCTTTCTGGCGTAATGCTCGAGGACTGCAAAGTCGAGTTCTGCGACACGGTATTCGAGTGCGTAGACAAAGGCTTCAAGCACAACGAACCCATCGACGTCATCATTCGTCCCGAGGACGTAAAGATCAAAAAGGTAGACGACAAGCGCACCATACTCACGGCAGAGGTCATCTCGTCGGTCTTTAAGGGCGACCATTATCAGATCACCCTTCTTGCCAACGGCAACGAAATCGTGGCGCACGACACCGACACCTACGACGTAGGCGAAACGGTAGGCATCTACATCAAGCCGTTTGACCTTCACATTATGCACAAAACGCGCATCATCAACGAAATCGACACCTATATCACGGGCGAGAACCTCGTTGAAATCTGCGGCGTAGACTTCGAGTGCAAGACCGACCTTGAAATCGACACTCCCGTCAAAGTCTTTGTTGACTTCGACGACGTAGAAATTCTCGACGACGAAGAGGACGGACAAATCGGCGCAACCGTGCTTTCGTCCATCTACAAGGGCAGTTATTATCAAGCGATACTCTCCACCGACAACCATTACATTTTCTTTGCCGACACCGACGACGATTGGCTCAAAGGCGACCGCGTAGGCATAAAGATTGCGCCCGAAAAGATAATCATCCAAAAGCGCGACGAAGAAGCGCAAGTCGAGCAAACCGTCGTCAAGGACGAAACCCTCACCAAAGAGGAGCAGGCAGCGATAGAAGAAGCGCGCTTGACCGAACCCGAAAAGTTCGACGCCGTAGAGGAAATTCTTAGCGAGGCAGAGCAAGCGGAGCAGCAAGAACAAAACGACGATTCTCAAAAGGAGGATAAGGAGTGAAAAACACCTCTCGCAAAAAATTCAGACTGACGAAAAAGGTGTTTTCCGTCCCGTACATCCTTTTCCTGTTGCTGTTCGTAGTGACGCCTCTCGTTCTTATACTCGTAAACGCGTTTCTCGATAGCGACGGCAGTTTGACGCTTGAAAACTTCAAAACGTTCTTCACCTCGAAGTCGAGCCTCGTGGTGCTGGGCAATTCTCTTTTGGTCGGCGTAATCACGACGGTATTGTGCCTCGTGCTTGGCTATCCCGTGGCGTACTTCCTCTCCAAAATGTCGAGCGGACGCATTTTGGTGCTTCTTTACGTCATTCCTATGGGAGTCAACTTCCTCATCCGCACGCTTGCGACCAAGGCGATATTCATTGCGCTCGGCATAGAACTCGGCATGGGCACGGTCCTCTTCGGCATGGTATACAACTATCTCCCGTTCATGATACTTCCCTTGCACACCACTATATCGAGCATTGACAAGAGTTATATCGAAGCGGCGCAAGACCTCGGTGCAGACAAAGCGACCGTGTTTTTGAAAACCACGCTTCCCCTGTCGATGAGCGGCATATTCAGCGGAATCACCATGGTATTCATTCCAACGATTTCGACCTACGCCATCTCGCAACTTCTTTCCAACGGCAAGATCTTCCTTTTCGGCGACTCCATTCAACTTAGTTTCGAGCAAGGCATGTACGGCGTGGGATCGATAATGAGTTTGGTTATGCTCGTATTCGTGCTTATATCCAACTTCGTAATGAACAAATTCAATCGCAACAGCAACGCTGTGAGGAGGTCGTTATGGTAAAGCAAAAAATAATCGGATTTTTTGAAAAGTTTTATCTTTTGATTATCCTTGCGATACTGTACGCTCCGATAATTCTTCTGATAATATACTCCTTCTCCAACAGTTCCAACTTCAACTTCGACAACGGCTTCAGTTTCGAGGCGTACGTTTCGATCTTCAAGTCTGACAAATCTCCCGAACTTTGGAGCGCGATTGCCAACACGTTCATCATCGCGAGCATATCCTCGGTGATAGCCACGATAATGGGCACGTTTGCGTCGATAGGAATATTCAACCTCGGCAAGCGAGCAAGACGTATCGTTGAAAACGTCAACCAATTCCCGATCATCAACAGCGAGATCGTCATGGCGGTATCGATGATGGTGTTCTTCATCACGTTTGCCTTCCCCGAGGGCTATCTGCGCCTCATCATAGCGCACATAGCGTTCTGCACGCCCTACGTCGTATTGAGCGTCCTGCCGAAACTCGAATCCATGGACCCCAACGTATACGAAGCGGCGCTCGACCTCGGCGCAAACCCGTTCAAAGCGCTCGTAAAGGTTATGATTCCCATCATCACGCCGGGCATCGTAAGCGGATTCGTCATGGCGTTCATCATGTCGATGGACGATTTCATCATCACGCAAATCAACAAAGGCGCGGCAACGGGCATCAACACGCTGTCCACCTATATCTATTCGGACGCGCGCGTGCAAGGTCTCGAACCCTTCTGGTATGCGATATTCTCGATCATATTCGTCGTGGTCCTTGCAGGCGTAATGTCAATCAACCTCGTCAAGATCTCCCGCGAGAAAAAGAAAAACAAGGAGGCAAACGCATGAAAAAACTCTTTACACTCATCGTACTCGTCCTTGTTTTGAGTGCGGTTTTGCTCCCCACCCTCACTGCGTGCAACAACGGCGCCAAGGGCGAGAGCGGCGGCGACAGACTCGTCATCTACAACTGGGAAGACTATATCGACTCGGAGATAGACGAAGAAACGGGCAAGACTTTGCTCGACGAATTTGCCGACTATTACAAAGAAAAAACGGGGCGCGCGCTCTCAATCACCTACACCACTTTCGACACCAACGAAACGATGATGACCAAGGTGCTCAAAGGCGACGCGAACGTCGATTTGATTTGCCCGAGCGAATACGCAATCGAGAAACTTCTCACCGCAGGTTGCCTTCTCAACCACAACGATATCAAAGCGGAAATTCAAGACGATTTGACCAAATACGGCATTTCATTGGACAATATGAGCAGTTTAAGGTCGGGTTGGGGCAACATCGAGCCTGAGGTTATGGACAAGATCAAGGAGATGTTCGGCAACGTAAAGTCGCAAGACGGCAAGAGCCACAATATGACCGAATATATGGTGCCCTATATGTACGGCACTCTCGGCATACTCTACAACACCTCCGTCGTGAGCCAAGAAGAACTTGAAAAATACGGCTGGGGCGTGCTTTGGAACGTACAAAAAAATCCGAAACTCGAAAACAAAATTCTTATGAAAGACAGCGTGCGCGACACCTATGCCGCCGCAATCTTTTATATGTACGAATACAATCTTCTCCCCGAAAAATACAAAGACTACACCGTCCAGCAACTCATCAACTGCACCGACGACGAAATGATAGCGGCGGCAGAGAAAGTGCTCACCGCGCAGCGCGAACATATCTCGGGCTACGAAGTTGACTTCGGCAAAGACGATATGATCAACGAAATCGTATACGCCGACTTTGCTTGGAGCGGCGACGCACTCTGGGCAATCGAGGAAGGCGGCTACGACGAGGAAACCGAAACTTATCAACTCGACTATTACGTTCCCGATGTTGCAAGCAACATTTGGTACGACGGCTGGTGCATACCAACGTCCGTCAACAACAAACTTGCCGCAATGATGTTCATTGACTACATGTGCAATCCGATGAGTTCCATCCGCAACTCCGTGGCAATCGGTTACACCTCTGCAACGGACAAAAACGTGCTTATGAACGACGAAGACGTTTTCCAATATCTCATCGACTGCGAGTACGCCGAGGATGAAACCGACTTCAGTTACTTTGAGGACACGAGACGCTACCCCACCATCAACGAAACTTTGGGCGTCATGCGTGATTTCGGAAAGAGGAACGACACTGTCGTCAACATGTGGCAGAGAGCGAAATCCGGCGACGGCGTAGACGTCAATCTTTGGTATATAATTCTTGCGATTGTAGGCGCAATCGGACTTTGCGTAGGCACTTACTTCATCGTGCAAGCGATCAAACTCTGCCCAAGAAAATTGCAAAAATCGTCGCAGAGGTGATGACAATCGCACAAATGCGAATTGTCAAAAACCTCGCTCGATTTATTGCACTGCTAACCGTGCAAGCCCTCTTCACTCTCAAAATAAGATGGATAAGCACGTGAGCCGCAGTTCCGTGCGAGTGCTTGCTTGATGAAAGCGCACTTCGTGCGTAAACGGCACATAAAAAACATAATTCCCCGAAAATCTTGACAACCGGATTTTCGGGGAATATTTTAATAATAACAACAAGAGAGAATATAAAACCATGAAATTCATTCGCAAACTTTTCATCAAGGACTATCAAGACGTGCAAAACCCGAAAGTCCGTTTTCGCTACGGACTCTGCGCGGGCATTTTCGGCATCGTATCCAACGCCTTGCTTTGCGTATTCAAATTGATAGTCGGCGTGATAGGCAACAGCATAACGATTATTGCGGACGCAATCAACAACTTGTCGGACGCAGGCAGCAGTGTCGTCACCCTCGTAGGTTTCAAACTTTCCTCGACGCCGGCGGACAAAGACCACCCGTTCGGCCATGCACGCTACGAATACGTCACTTCCCTTTTGGTATCGGTCACGGTGCTTTTCATCGGCATACTTCTTCTCAAGTCGTCGATCGAGAAGTGTATCACCCCCGAGGAAGTCAGCGTAAGCGTCTACACCTACGTCGTCTTGGGCGTGGCAATTGCGATGAAATTGGTGCAAATGCTCATCTATCGCGATTTTGCAAAGGCGATCAACAGCGGCGCGCTCAAAGCCTCCGCGGCGGACAGTCGCAACGACGTGCTTGCCACGTTCGCGGTGCTTATTTCGACGATAGTCATCGACGTAGCAGGAGACAAGATAAGCCCCAAAGTGAGCGTAGACGGCATAATGGGTATTGCGGTTTCTGCGTTCATAATCGTATCGAGTATACTTTTGGTCAAAGAGTCCATATCGCCGCTCCTCGGAGAAAAGCCGTCCAAAGAACTCGTTGACAAAATCACGGCAAAGATCCTCTCATACGACGGCGTAATCGGCGTACACGACCTCGTCGTGCATAGTTACGGCGAGAACCATTGTTTCGTCGTAGCGCACGTAGAAGTTCCCGCCGACGTGGAAATAACCAAGAGTCACGACGTCATCGACAATATCGAGCACGACTTTTGGAACGAAATGCAAGTTCGCATCACCATTCACATGGACCCCGTGGACACCAAAAACAAGCAATTAGCCGCCCTCAAACTCCGTGCGCAAACCGCGCTTGCCAACCTTGACGAAAGCCTCACCCTGCACGATTTCAGGCTCGTGAGCGGACAAACCCACACCAACATGCTCTTTGACGTAGTAATCCCCTACGACAGCAAATACACCCTTTCAGACGTGAAAACCGAAATGGACAAGGAATTCGGCAACGACGAAATCAAATACTTCTTCGTCATCGACGTAGACAGAAAAATGTCCTGACGCTTGCATACGGCGAGCAAAAATGCTAATATAACCTACGAAAGATAAAACGCAATCCACAAAGAGGAAAAACGATGATAACAAGTTCACAACGCGCGCGCCTTCGCAGTATGGCGCAAAACATAAACCCGATCTTCCAAATCGGCAAAAACGGCATCGGCGACAATCAGATTCTCGACATCTCCCTTGCGCTTGATTTGCACGAACTCGTCAAAATATCCATCCTTCGCAACGCCGAAACGGACGCCAAAACCGTATTGAATGCAATCTGCGGACTTACGGGCGCAGAGCCTGTCACGGCAATCGGCAACAAGATCGTGATCTACAGACGCTCCCCCCGCGACGACATCGAGCATATTGATTTGAATTAATAAACAATAATTTCGGGTAGGCTCTGCCCACACCCGAAACAAACACTTATTCGAAGTCTACTTATACACGGAATTTGCCCTTTCGAAGACGGAACACGAGCCGCAACGGCGG
>URNP01000046.1 GCA_900549225.1 uncultured Eubacteriales bacterium
TTGCATTGCGCAAACGCCGAAGTCCAAACACGTGAGGAAAGGGGAAGTTGCATTTAAGGTGCTAAACGTTCACTTTTGTAGAGGAAGAACTTACACTCATTCAAAGTTTTTACTCGTACGATTCCAATAAAAAAACACGCAATCACTTGCGTGTTTCGAGGTCTTTGTGCGGATTTGGCTCGGACAGCATCGTTTTGTAGTTGACGTAAATCACTTGTCCGGGGTGACCGTCGGGTTTGCGTTTGACGTTACGGCGCTCGGTGTAGTCAACTTCGCACGAGGCTTGTTTGGTGCTTGCTGTGATTTCGCCTGCGATTTTCAGCACGTTGTCGGGCACGGTTCTGCCTTCAGTGACGATAATCGTATGCGAGCCGTGTTCGTTTTTTAGGTGAAGCCATATATCGTTCGACGATGCGATTTTGAAGGTAAGTTCGTCGTTCTGAATATTGTTTTTGCCTCTGTAAACGTAGAATCCGTCCACAAAATAGACGTAGGGCGGTTCGGATTTTTCTTTACGCACCTTGTTTTTAGATGATTTTTTCTTTCCACCGCCGAGTGCTTCGAGTTCTTGCTCGATAGCCGACGTATCGCTCTCGTACGGTAGATTTTCGATTTCGTCCTCGATTGACTTGACGTATTCGAGCAAATCTTTATCTTTTTCGAGTTTTTTGCTCACGAATTCTTTTGTGCGCTTCAACTTGTTATACTTTGCGTAGTATGCGGTCGAGTTTTTCGAGGGAGTGAGACGCAAATCGAGCGGAATCTCCGCCTGCGAATTGTCGTAGTAGTTGGTGCAGACCAATTTTTCGTCGCCTTTTTTGACGAGGTATATATAATTGACGATGAGTTCGCCCCAAAGTCTATACTTGTCCATATCGTCGCAATCGGCGAGTTTTTGCATATCTATTGCGATATTTTTCTCGACTTTCTGCCTCAAATGCTTTGCAATCGTCGCAAGCGATTTGAGCCTTGCTTTATTGCGGATATCCTTGTCGCAATCGGTGAAGAGAGCGTCATACGCCTCGCTCATCGTATCGAATTTTTTGACGTTTTCCTCGTTTGAATCTGCAAGCGAGCGATAGACGATCGGGTACGCCTCTTTCGCTCCGATTATGCACGGACACAGCGGAATATCGGGAGAGTCGGTTGCAACGCTTGCAAGGTCGCCAATTGTTTTGAAAAGCCTTTCGCGCTCGTTTTGCGAGAGGTTTTCGACGTTTGAAGATAGGTTTGCGCGAAGTAGCAATTCTTCTATCGTAGCGCCCGAAAAACCCGAAATGTTATCTTGAATAAATTTGTGTAAATCTCCGCCGTTGAAATTGTCAAAAACGGAAAAATAATCGGTTAGATAACTGATTTTCTTTTGTGCGACGGGTGAGTACGGCACGCCGCGCAACACGACGTGATTGCGTTCGACGTCAAGAGGCAGATGCTTTACCGCGTCCAAAATAACGAGGTTTTCGTCGGTGAAAACGATATTTGAGTATCTGTTCATAATCTCGACGAAAAGGTAGAAAGTCGCCTCGTCGCGCATTTCGGTTTTTGCGTCGAAACGCACTCTAATAATTCTGTCGTAGTTGTACACACAGATATCGCTTATCGTTGCCGACAGCAAGTATTTGCGAAGTAGCATACAAAGATTCGGAGCGACTTGCGGACTGACTTTTTTGCTTTTGGTGAGGTGAATGCGAGGCGCGCCTGCGTTGCACGACACGACGAGGCACTGATTTTTGCCTTTCGAGCGCACGAAAAATCGCAACTCGTCCACTTCGGGTTGTTGAATCTTGTCTATTCTTGCGCCGCAGAGTTCTCGGTTGAGTTCTCTTGCAAGCGCACTCAAAGCAAAAAGGTCGCTTCCCATACGCACAGTATATTATTTTTTGCTCCTGAAATCAATTATTTGTTATATTTATATAAAATTTCGCTATCCCTTGCGCAATTTTATTGATTTTTGAGTTTAGGCGTGTTATAATCTCTTTCACTTGTTAAGAAAATATATATCCGCTCGTTCTTCGTGTCGTGCGGAATGGAGGACAAATGAACTACACAGCAGAAAAGTTGGAAAAAAGCCAAGTTAAATTCAACTATGTTGTTGACAAGGACGCTTTCAACGCGGCAATCAAGCAAGCCTACGAGAAAACCAAGCACAAATATGCAGTTCCCGGTTTTAGAAAAGGTCACGCACCCCAAAAGGTCATCGAGGGTATGTACGGACAAGGCGTATTCTTCAGCGACGCCGTCAACGAACTCATCGATTCTTCTTTGACCGAACTCGAAAAGAGTGCCGACTACGAATTCGTAGCAGTAGACAGCGTTTGCGACGTTGACGTGACGGAAGACGGCGGTGTGAAGTATTCCATCGTTATGGTTGTCAAACCCGAAGTTACGCTTGGTCAATATAAAGGACTTTCGGTTGCAAAGAAAGCGGTGAAAGTCACCCAAAAGCAAGTTGACGAAAAGATTGCTCAAGAGCAAGAAAAGCAAGCGCGTCTTATCGACGTCGACGCGGCAGCCGCAAACGGCAACACCGTCACCATCGACTTCGTCGGTAGCGTAAACGGCGAGAAATTCGAGGGCGGCAGCGCAGAAAATTACGACCTCGAACTTGGCAGCAACACGTTCATTCCGGGCTTTGAAGAGCAACTCGTCGGCGTTAAGGCAGGCGACGTGAAGAACGTCAACGTCACTTTCCCCGAAAACTACCAAGCAGAGCAACTCGCAGGCAAAGAAGCGGTGTTCGAGTGCACGGTCAAAGCGGTCAAAGTCAAAGAACTTCCCGCAATCGACGACGAATTCGTCAAAGACGTATCCGAGTTCAACACTCTTGCAGAGTACAAAGCGGACGTAAAAGCCAACCTCACCAAAGAGGCGGAAGAGAAAGCACAGCGTGATCTCGAAGATGAAATCGTAGAGAAGATCGTTGACGCGTCCTCCGTTGAAATCCCGCAAGCGATGATCGATCACGAAGCGGAAGATATGGTTCACGAGTTCGAGTATCGTCTTATGTATCAAGGCTTGAAACTTGACGATTATCTCAAATATCTCAACATGACCAGAGAGCAACTTGAGGATCAATACAAAGATCAGGCTCAAAAGACCGTCAAAGTCCGTCTCGTAATGGAAGCGCTCATCAAAGCGGAAGATCTCAAGATCGAAGACAAGGAAATCGACGAAAAGATCGAGAAGTTCGCAAGCGATTCTTCTCAAACCGTCGAAGAGTTCAAAAAGACTTTGCACAAAGAGCAAATCGACTATATCGTCAATTCGATTATGAACGAGAAGTTGCTCGGATTCCTCGTCAAAGAGAACGTTGCGGAAAAGAAGACCGCAAAGAAAGCGGCAACCGAAGAGGAAGCGCCTGCGGCTGAAGAAGCAAAAACCGAAGAAAAGAAGCCTGCAGCCAAAAAAACAACCAAAAAGACAGCAAAACCTGCAACCGACGCAGAATAATCGATTGAAATTTTGTGTAGAATAAGAGTGCTATCGCGCTCGAAAAACAATTATTCGGCTTTCCGCTTGCCATCGCAGGCGGAAAGCGCATAAAATCGGCTTTTGCGCGTTTCGAGCCTATCGGAGCGTGCAAACCGACGCGATATCGCCGCACGAACCTTGCGTTTTTGCGGTGCTTTGGAGGAAACAATGAATATAAAGAATCAACTTATACCTATGGTTGTCGAGCAAACGGGCAGAGGCGAGCGCTCGTACGATATTTATTCTCGCTTGCTCGAGGACAGAATCATCTTCCTCACGGGTGAAATCGACGATAACGTAGCCGACCTCGTAGTCGCGCAACTCATATATCTTGAAGGCAAGGATTCCACAAAGGACATCAGCCTTTACATCAACAGTCCGGGCGGCTCGGTATCCGCAGGCTTTGCAATCTACGACACGATGAACTATATCAAGTGCGACGTGTCCACGATTTGCATCGGTATGGCGGCGTCTATGGGAGCGTTTTTGCTCTCGTCGGGCGCAAAGGGCAAGAGATTCTCGTTGCCCAACGCAAAAATCATGATACATCAACCTCTCGGTGGCGCACAAGGACAGGCGAGCGACATAGCCATTCAAGCCAACGAGATTCTCAAAACCAAAAAGCGCATCAACGACATTCTTGCGAGCAACACGTCGCAACCTCTTTCCAAAATCGAGGTCGACACCGACCGTGACTTCTATATGAATGCCGAAGAGGCGGAAAAGTACGGTCTTGTGGACAAGATTTTCTATTCAAGGAAATAACCCGTTAGATCGCAGGAAAATACGCCTCGTAGCCCTCTTTTGAGCGGCAAACGGGCAGACTTCTGCCAATCAAGGAGTATAATCTGATATGGACAATTATCACAAAGAACAACATTGCAGTTTTTGCGGTAGAGGCGCAAGCGAGGTCGAGAAGATCATTAGCGGCCCTAACGGCATAAATATCTGCAACGAATGTATCGACGAGTGTGTCTATTTGCTCGGCAAGGACGAAAAAACCGCCAACGACGGTTTGAGTCTTTATACGCCAAAGGAAATCAAGGCAAAACTCGACGAATACATTATCGGTCAAGACAGTGCAAAACGCGTGCTGTCGGTTGCCGTATACAATCATTACAAACGCATCAATCAAATCCGCTCGAAGTCGAACGATGACGTAGTCATCGAAAAAAGCAACGTGCTCTTGCTCGGACCGACAGGCTCTGGTAAAACCTTGCTTGCAAAGACGCTTGCGCAAATCCTCAACGTGCCTTTTGCGGTTGCGGACGCAACGACGTTGACTGAAGCGGGCTACGTCGGCGAAGACGTAGAAAATATCCTCTTGAAACTCATTCAATCGGCAAACGGCGACTTGAAGAGAGCAGAAATCGGCATCGTATATATCGACGAAATCGACAAAATCGCAAAGAAGGGCGAAAACGTGTCTATCACGCGCGATGTAAGCGGTGAAGGCGTGCAACAAGCACTTCTCAAAATCATCGAAGGTACGGTAGCAAACGTGCCGCCTCAAGGCGGAAGAAAGCATCCCAATCAGGAGTGCTACCAACTCGATACGACCAATATCCTCTTCCTCTGCGGCGGCGCATTCGTGGATTTGGACAAGATTATCGATCAGAGAAAGGACAATTCCAAACTTGGATTCGGTTCTGCCGTGAAAGGAACGGTAGATTATCGCTACGACGAACTTATCAAGGCATTGCAACCCGCAGACCTCATCAAATACGGTCTTATTCCCGAATTTGTCGGCCGTGTGCCTATCGTCGTCGGACTCAACGCTCTTGACGAAAACGCACTCGTCAAGATTCTCTCCGAGCCGAAGAACGCGCTCGTCAAACAATACAAGTATCAATTTGCAATCGACGGCGTTACGCTTGAATTTGAGGATGAAGCGTTGAGAGCGGTTGCCGCGAAAGCGATTCAACTCAACACGGGTGCAAGAGGATTGAGAGCCATTTTGGAAGACGTGTTGCTTGAACTTATGTTTGAGATTCCGTCCGAAAACGACATTGAAAAAGTCATCGTCACCAAGGCTTCCATCGACAAGACGGAAAAGCCGATAGTGATAAGAAAACAAGCGGAAGAAAAAACGACCGATTGTATCGCATAACTCAAAAAATAGCGCATCTAATGCGCTATTTTTGTAGATTTGCACGGATATAGCAAAAACAATTAAGGTGCAAAATATGATAAAACAAGCCAAATTCGTCACGTCGGTTGCAGATGCGAGCAAGATGCCGGATTTCGGCGCTTGCGAAATTGCCATTGCAGGCAAATCCAACGTCGGCAAATCCTCGTTCATCAATTTTATGGTCAATCAAAACAAACTTGCCAAAACCTCGCAAGAGCCGGGGCGTACCCGCTTGCTCAATTATTTCGAGATAAACAACGGCGAGTATTATTTCGTTGACTTGCCCGGTTACGGCTATGCAAAAGTGAACAAGCAAGAAAAGCAAAAATGGGGCGGACTCATCGAAAACTATTTGAGAGAAAGCAAACGTCTTATCAACGTTTTCGTGCTTGTCGATATGCGCCACGAGCCGACGGACGACGACAAAATGCTCATCAACTATCTTTACACCTGCAATATCCCGTTCACGATAATCGCAACCAAAGCAGACAAACTCTCACGCGCACAGCAGCAAAAATGCCTTGCCTTGATTGCGAGCGCGTTATGCGTCGGCACGAAAGATATTCTCGTCACGTCCGCAAGCGCAAAGACTGGGAAAGAGGGAGTACTTGCACGAATCGATATGCTCCTCGAAAATGCGAGAGCAATTAATAATTAATAATGAATAATTATTAATTGAGGGCGGGCTTTGCCCGCACCCGAAACGAATACTAATTCGAAGTCTACTTATAAACGTAATGTGCGACTTCGAAGACGGAATCGGAGTCGCAAGGCGACGACCGTAGCGAGCGCCAAACTTGACGGATAGTACAAGCGACTGCGCCGTGTTG
>URNP01000047.1 GCA_900549225.1 uncultured Eubacteriales bacterium
GACGAGTTGTAGCCAAAGCGAACGAGGCGGATTGCATTGCGCAAACGCCGAAGTCAAAACACGTGAGGAAGGGGGAAATTGTATTTTAAGTGGTATTCTCGAAATTTGATAGAGAGTATCACTTTTCATTTTTTATAAGTTATAATTTTTATAAACTTTTAGGAAAAACACGGTTTTCGTTCGTATATATATTTAGAAAAACGTAAGAAGAGGTCTTATGGCAGGCGGTTTTACTCCCGAATTTATGGAGGAACTCAAGTATAAATGCGACATAGTGGAAGTCATTTCACAATACGTCCCTTTGCAGAAAAAAGGCGGACGTTATTTTGGTTGTTGTCCGTTTCACAATGAGAAAACCGCTTCGTTTTGCGTAAACAACGGTTGGTATCACTGCTTTGGTTGCGGCGCGAGCGGCGACGTGGTCAAGTTCGTGATGGAAATGGAATCGGTGTCGTTTTACGACGCGGTGAAACTCCTTGCGGACAAAGTGGGCATGCAGATGCCCGAGGTCAAACTCGACCCCAAGTACGCCCAAAAGAAAGAGCACGGCGACGTTTTGAAGCAACTTATGCGTGACGTGGCAAGGTATTATCGCAACAATCTTCTTGACGAAAACAAGGGCAAAGCCGCACGCGAGTATCTGAAAAACAGAGGGCTTGACGACGAAGTGGCAAAGCGTTACGGTCTTGGTCTTTCGCTTGACGGCGAGAGTATGGTCGGTTATATGAGGCGCAAAGGCTATATGCTCAAAGACCTCGAAGAGTGCGGACTCGTTGCCAGTGCAGACAGACCTTACGATGCGTTTGCAAACAGAATTATCGTGCCGATTATGGACGGTATGAGCAACGTCATCGCATTCGGCGGCCGCATATACCACGGCGAGCAAGATATCGCAAAATACAAAAACTCCACCAACACCACGCTCTTTGACAAAGGCCGCACGATATACGGCGTAAACTTCATAAAGCGCGACAAGAAAATCAACGGCGTTGCGTACAAAGAACTCATATTGGTTGAGGGATATATGGACGTCATATCGCTTGGTGCGTCGGGCATAAAGAACGCGGTTGCATGTATGGGCACGGCGCTCACCGAGGGGCAGGCGAGAGAACTTTCGAGATTGACTGAAAATCTTTTCGTGTGCTACGACGGCGACGGCGCGGGCAAAAAGGCGACGATTCGCAACGTGGATATCCTCACGAAATTCGTGCAAAACGTCAAGGTCATATCTCTCGACGAGGGCAAAGACCCCGACGAAACCGTGCGCGAGGGCGGTGCGGAAGCCTTCCTCAAAAAACAAAAAGAGGCGTTGCCCGTCATCGAATACAAACTCAAACTCTGCGCAGACGCAAACGATTTGGGGTCGGTGAACGGAAGGGCGAAATACGTCCAATCGGCACTTAACGTGCTCAAAATGATAGATAATCGTGCCGAACGCGAAGTTTATATGGATATCGTGTCCAAAAAGAGCGGCGTTTCGGTTGCCACTTTGAGTGACGAGGCAGGCATGATTCGTCCTGCAAAAATCGAGCAACCCAAAGAAAACGACGAGGAAAAAGTGGCAAAGGCTTTGCGTGCATCGAGATTCGTTGTCAATCGTATTCTCAAAGGCGAAAAATTCGTCGACGCGAGCAAAGTGAAGTCCGAGTGGCTTGCAAACGACGTTCACAAAGAAGTGTTCGAGTGGGCAAAAACTATGCCCGAACACACCGACCTCGTGAACGCTATGTTCAGCAAATTCGGTTACGAAAACGAGGAAATCGGCAAAATTCTCGATATAAATATGAAGTTTGCCGACGCTATAAGAGAGTTCGACTACTACAACGATTGCGTGCTTATGCTCGCAAACGACGCCGTGTCCGAAAGGCTCGAGAAAATCAAGGAAAGTTACAACAATCTTTCCGATCCGGAAGCAAAAAGAGCAAGCATACTAGAAATATCGCGCTTGCAGAAAATATTGAAATCCAAAGATATCAACGACAAACTTTGATTCACCCAGGAGGAGTATAAGTGGACAGAGAACAACTTTTGAAACAAGAGATTGACAAAATCGTCGCCTACGGCAAGAGCAAAGGTTCTATCAGCGAAGACGACATAATGGCAAGGCTCGAGCATCTCAACGCTACGGCGGAAGATATGGAGATGGTTTTCAACGCCTTGCAAAACGAAAACGTCAAGGTTGAAGAAACCGTCGAGGAAGACGATATCGCTCTTGACAAAATCATCGATTCAAGCGTTGACGACTCGGTGAAAATCTACCTCAAGGACATCGGCAAAGTGCCGCTCTTGACCGCCGATCAGGAAATCGAACTCGCAAAGCGTATGGAAGAGGGCGACGAGGAAGCAAAACATATTCTCAGCGAAGCAAACCTTCGTCTCGTAGTGTCCATTGCAAAACGCTACGTCGGAAGAGGTATGCAATTTCTCGATCTCATTCAGGAAGGCAACCTCGGCTTGATGAAAGCGGTCGAAAAATTCGACTATACCAAGGGATTCAAATTTTCGACTTACGCAACGTGGTGGATAAGACAGGCAATCACCCGTGCCATCGCGGATCAGGCAAGGACGATTCGTATCCCCGTGCATATGGTTGAAACCATCAACAAGCAGGTGAGAGCAACTCGCCAACTTCTCCAAAAACTCGGCAGAGAGCCGTCTGCGGAAGAAATCGCGGCGTATCTCGGTTGCTCGGTCGAGCGTGTGCGCGAAATTCAAAAAATCGCACAAGACCCCGTGTCTTTGGAAACGCCTATCGGTGAGGAAGAAGACAGCCATTTGGGAGATTTTATCGAGGATCACACCTCTCAATCGCCGAGCGAAGTGGCAGAGGGCAATATGCTCAAAGAGCAACTCATTCAAGTGCTCAACACGCTCACTCCGCGCGAGGAGAAAGTGTTGCGTTTGAGATACGGTCTTGACGATTCGCACCCCAGAACTCTCGAGGAAGTCGGAAAAGAATTTAACGTCACTCGTGAGCGTATACGTCAGATCGAGGCAAAGGCATTGCGCAAACTGCGTCACCCCAACCGCCTCAAAAAACTCAAGGATTTCGACTGATGCCGATACGACTTGACCAAAGGCTCACGACGATTGCCAATCTCGTCGATTACGGCAAAGTTGCGGACGTAGGGTGCGACCACGGAAAACTCGGCTACTATCTCGTAAGCACAGACAGAGCAAGCGAGGTTATCGCAACCGATATATCCGCTCCGTCGCTTGCAAAGGCGGAGGAACTTGCCAAAGAAAACGGCGTTCAGGACGTTATGAAAGTGCGCTTGGGCAACGGACTCGATCCCGTGGATTCGCAAGAAGTCGATACGGTGATAATAGCGGGGCTCGGCGGCGACGTCATATCCGATATTATTCTGCGCGCGCACGAGCAAGGCAAACGTTTTTGCCATTTCGTGCTGTCTGCAAATACGCATCCCGAAAAAGTCAGGGCGGCAATAGTGAAGTGCGGACATACGATAGTTTTCGACGAAATGCTCGAGTGCGCAGGCAAGACGTACACCGTTCTGAAAACCGACGAGGGCGAGAGTACGCTCGACGACGATCAGATTGCGTACGGAGCGTTTTTCAGAACGAGCGATAACTTCGCTTTCTTTGCAAAAAAAGAAATCGAGTGTATGCAAAACATACTTTCGCAAAATCCGAAAGCAGTCGAATTGAAGGCAAAGATAGACGCCTTGAAAGGCGCGTTAAACCAAGCAACCAACGCTTGATATATACGAAAACGGCGCTTAAAACCGCTTTTTTGAAAACAGGAACGATATGAAGAACAGACAAATCACAGACGCAATCGAATCGTTTGCGCCAAAAACGATTGCAGAGCCGTGGGACAATCCCGGGCTTATGATAGGCTCGCTTTCGGACGAATGCAGCGGCGTTATCGTTGCGCTCGACCTCACCAAAGACGTTGTGAATCAAGCCTTGCAAAACGGTTGCAACCTCATCGTCACGCATCACCCGTTTTTCTTCTCGGCAATCAAGAGCATAGATACGGACGATTCCAAAGGCGAGATTATCAAAGACGTGCTCAAAAACGGACTTACCGTATACAGCGCACACACCAATCTCGACGAATGCGAGGACGGACTTTGCGTTACACTGGCAAAACTTTTGGGCGGACGAAATCTCGTGCCCGACGGCGTGGGCGTCGTTTGCGACGTTGACGAAACGACTCTCAAAGGATTTGCAAAACACGTTGCAAACACCCTCAAAGACGACTCCGTCAAATACAACGGCGACGACGACAAACCTATCCGCAAAATGCTTTGTATATGCGGAGGCGGCGCGTCGGACAGCGCGTATAATTATGCAAAAGAAGTGGCAGACGTATTCGTAACCGGCGATTTCAAACATCACCTTTACGTCGCCTCGGAAAACGACGATTTCCCCGTGGTTGAGTTTTCGCACTACCACAGCGAGATTATCGTCGAGAACTTATTTGAGAAAATTCTTGCTCCGCTCGGAGTGAAAATAGTAAAAGCAAAACAGAACTGTCCTTTCAAGACAGTCGGAGGATACAATGAAATTTGACAAGATACTCGAATACCAAAAAATCGACCAAGAACTTATGTCGCTCGAAAGCGAAGTTGCAAAAAGCGAAGAACGCCAAAAACTCGCAGTTGCAAAATCTCGACTCGAGGGCGCAACCGAGATGATCGGCAAACTCAAAGCCGAGGCAAGCGATCTTCTTGCAGGTTACGGCGCTATGAAAGACAAAATCGACGCGCTCAAAGACGAACTCGACGAGTTTGACGGCATACTCGATGACGTTCAGGACGCAAACGAGGCTGATCACTATCTCAAAATGGTGGCGGCCATCGCAGACAAGATCAATGCTCTCGAAAAGGAAGCAAACGGCGCGGCGGTCAAAATCGATCAGGTCAACGACAGTTATAAAAAGACTTGGGAACAGGGCGTGAAAGCGACCGACGTGTATAAGAGCGCAAAGGCGGAATACGACAACCTCGTGAGAAATTTTCAGCCAAGAGTTGTCGAAATCAAGGCACAACTCAACGCTCTCAAAGCCGAGATTCCGCAAAACGTTATGAACGCATATCTTAATCTGCGCGGTGCGAAGAGAATGCCCGCGTTCGTCAAATACGACAGCAAAAATTGCCTCTGCGGTCGCTGTATGATGGAAGTGGACAACGATACCAAATCCAAACTTCGCAACGTCGGCGACTACGCAGAATGCCCCAACTGCCGCAGAATTCTCTACGTTGCGGAAGAGCAATAAAGAGTTGAGATAACCAAAGGAGAGAAATATGAACAACTGCTACAACAATCCCGACATCTATTGCGTCAACGTCGAAAAGAAACACGGGGCAGGTTTTCCGCTCGGTGAAAATGGCGACGTAAAAACCGTGCTTCTTAACGGCGAGTGGGACTTCAAGTATTACGTTTCGGCGGCAATTCTCGATCCCAATCCGAAAGAATGGGACAAAATCACCGTTCCTTCAAACTGGCAACTCAAAGGCTACGGCAAGCCGATTTATTCGAATATTCGCTATCCGCACCCGATTGCTACTTCGGGAAAACCGCATATCAACGAAAGCGAGAACAACTGCGGCGTGTACAGACGTTTCTTCTCAATCGATAAAATCGAGGAGAGCGTTCACGTCAATTTTGCCGCAAACAGCGGCGCTGAAGTGTACGTCAACGGCTCGTTCGTGGGTTACAGCGAGGATACTTTCGACTATCAGGAATACGATATCACGCCGTATATCAAGGTCGGTCAAAACGAATTGAAAATCATCGTGTATCGCTACACG
>URNP01000048.1 GCA_900549225.1 uncultured Eubacteriales bacterium
TTTGGGGATTCCCACGTCGTTTCACTCCTCTGACTGGCACGAGGGGCGATTGTTGTCGCCGCAATGCCGTTTGAGCAATTGTGCATAAATCCTCTCGACGCGGCATAGAGTTTAGCAAACCAAATCGGAGGAGTTTATGGATAAATTTGACCTTTATCGCGATATTGCCTCACGCACCGGCGGTGATATTTACGTCGGAGTCGTCGGCCCCGTGCGCACGGGCAAATCTACGCTTATCAAACAGGTGATGCAACAATTCGTCATCGACGGTATCGCTAATCCCGACGACCGCTCCCGCGCTATCGACGAGATTCCGCAATCCGCGGACGGGAAAACTATTATGACTACTCAGCCACGCTTCGTGCCTAATGAGGCCGTAAGAGTGTCCGTGGGCGACAATATCGCCGTAAATATGCGACTTATCGACTGCGTGGGCTACCTCGTGGACGGCGCTCTCGGCGCTGAAGAGGACGGAAAAGAACGTATGGTTTCTACGCCGTGGTCGAGCGAGGATATGCCGTTCTCCAAAGCCGCCGAAATCGGTACGCAAAAAGTCATCAAAGAACACAGCACTATCGCTCTTGCCGTCACTACGGACGGAAGTTTCGGTTCTATCAACCGCGAAGAGTACGTCAAGGCGGAGGAGAGGGTTATCTCCGAACTCAAAGAGTGCAAAAAACCCTTCGTCATCGTGCTGAACGTTGCCGATACGAACGCTCCGAGCGCGCTCGAACTCAAGGACGAACTCGAAAAGAAATACGACGCGCCCGTCATCGTCAAAAACGCTCTCGCACTCGACGAGGACGATATAAGCGAGATTCTCGAATCCGTGCTGCTCGAATTTTCCGTCAAAATCATCGACTTCGATTTGCCGCGCTGGGTGCAGGCTTTGCCTATCGATTGCGACGTCGTAAGAGAGATTATCGACCGAGTGAGAAATATGTCGGGAGATATCGATAAGATGCGCGACTACGACAAAATCGACGCGTACTTCGAGGACGCTCAGTTTTGGAAACAGCCATCCGCTATCAGCCTTGACGCAGGTAAGGGCAGAGTGCAAGTGAAAATGGCTACGGGCGAGGACGTGTTCTTCCGCGTCGCAAGCGAGCAGTGCGGGATCGACGTCAACGACGATTACGACTTGCTCAAAGAACTCAAAACGTTGTGCAAGGATAGAGAAAAAATCCAGAAAATCCAATCCGCTATGGAACAGGTGGATACGCTCGGATACGGAATCGTCGCGCCGACGCAGGACGAAATCGAACTGAATCAGCCCGAAATTCTGCGCCAAGGTCAGCAGTACGGCGTGAAACTCACCGCAAAAGCACCGTCGCTCCACATAATGAAAGTGGACGTCGAAACCGAGGTCAGCCCCGTCATCGGAAGCGAACAGCAGAGCAAGGACCTTGTGGAAGGTATGCTGCAAGACTTTGAAAACGATAAGCAGGCGATTATGAATACGAATATTTTCGGAAGGTCGCTCTCTACGCTCGTCGCGGACGGAATCAACAATAAATTGCAGACCGTTCCGACCGACGCAGAACAGAAACTCCGCAAGACTTTGGGACGTATCGTCAACGAGGGAAGAGGCGGCGTGATTTGTATCTTGTTGTAACAAAACGTAGTTTACAATACCGTTTGTAAAGGATAAAACGCAAAATCCGTCAACAACGCAGGTTGTCGGCGGATTTTGTTTTTGCGGAATTTGTTGTATCTGTTTTGTTATTCGATTTTGTCGCTTTTGCCAAGGTTGCATCGATCGCACAGCGTTCTTAAATTGGACAGTTCGGTTTTCCCGCCTTTTGAAACGGGTATGATATGATCGACGTGAAGTTTTGCGCCTTCTTGAGCAGTTGCTCCGCATATTTGACATTTGAAACCGTCTCGGCGTAGGACATCGTACCGCAAGGAGTCGGACAATTTTGCACGTTCGACTTGGACTTGATATGCTCTCGATTGGCGGACGCTTATAAGTCGCCATACTTCTTTGTAGGAACTTGCGATTTGATCGTAGTCATAATCGTAATGTTTGCTGTAGGAATTGCGGCCTTGCGGACTTGTGTACGATGCGCTTATTCTTATCGTAAAAGTGCATTGCGGTGATAGTTTGTTTTTCTTAACTATACTTTCTTCGATATTTATGAAAGTGTTGAATGGAACTTTGAACTCTTTTGCGCTCTCTTGCGTAACGGAAGTCGTCAAATTGTTATAGTCATAACAGTATAATTTGTAGGTGCTAATATTTTTATCGATTTTGGAAATGAGTGTTGAGCATGCTTCCAAGTGCTTCTCAATATATGAAAAGAAAACGTTGTTCAAATCAAGTCTGTCAAACGACCTTTTTGAGTTGCATTGTTGATTGTATGAGGTGATTGTCGATGAGAAGGTGTAAAAATTGTATTTGTTGTTGAGGTCTAATAATTTTTTGTATCTGTCACTATGTTTTTTGACCCTATCATAATAAACGGAGTAGATAATTGCGCATATTATTGCGGCCACCGCACCTGCAATTGCTATTGCCAAACAAACGTATTTTACTATATCCAAAGTTGACATATGCGCACTGTACCTTATCTTTTGTTCTTTTGTAAAATTATAACACGACTAATCAATCAAAACAATAGATTATTTTTCGGACATAGGATTGAGGTGTTTTTTTGAGGTGCTTTTAATGTGGATGGGCACAATTACACACATAATAATAAGCAGATTTTGCAATTTGTATCAACATTTTTTTTGCGTTGCAATCGGTTGACTTTGAGTGTGTTCGGTTCTAAAATGTGGGCGCAATAAGGAATTGTATATTGTGATAATCAATATATTTCAATATGAAGTCGGTATGTCACGATATGAAGTCGGTATGCAAAAACGGAATATTGAAATATGAAGCCGATACGTCGCAATAAGAAGTTTGTGCGTTGCAATGATATTGCAAAATAGTATTAATTAAGAAGCGGAATCGATAGGGAATCGTACTATGGAAAAGGATTTGACCGTCGGGAAACCGATGAGCGTGATTTGGAAGTTTTGTTTGCCTCTGTTTGGAAGCATCATTTTTCAACAACTGTATAATCTCGCAGATAGTTTCGTTGCGGGTAAGTTTATCGGTGACAACGCTCTCGCCGCCGTCGGAAACAGTTATGAAATTACGTTGATTTTTATTGCGTTCGCTTTCGGGTGCAATATCGGCTGCTCGGTTATCGTGGCAAGATTCTTCGGCGCAAAAAAGTATCACGATATGAAAACCGCCGTGTTTACCACCTGGATCGCAGGCGCGGTGCTGTGCGCTGTTCTTATGGTGCTCGGCCTTACGCTCAGCGAAGCGTTGCTCGGACTTATCAATACGCCGAGCGAAGTTATGGCGGACTCCAAACTGTATCTCGATATATACGTGTGGGGTTTGCCGTTCGTGTTTTTCTACAATATCGCAACGGGTATCTTCTCGGCAATGGGGGATAGCCGCACGCCGTTTATATTCCTCGCGTGCTCGTCGCTCGCTAATATCGGTATGGATATACTGTTCGTCGCATCATTCAAAATGGGCGTGGCGGGCGTTGCGTGGGCTACGTTCCTTTGCCAAGGCGTGAGTTGCGTGCTTGCCGTGCTGTTCGTGCTGTTGCAACTAAGAAAAGTCAAAACCGAAGGCAAAATCAAGGTCTTTTCTTGGCGTATACTCAAAGATACCGCCATTATCGCCGTCCCGAGCATCTTCCAACAGAGTTTTATTTCCGTGGGTAATATCATCATACAAAGTATGGTTAACTCGTTCGGCACTGCGGTTATGGCAGGGTACTCCGCAAGCATAAAACTCAATAACCTCGTCGTCACTTCGTTTACGACGCTCGGCAACGGTATCTCCAACTTCACAAGCCAAAACCTCGGCGCAAATAAGACGGATCGTATTCGCCCCGGATTTTGGTCGGGGTTGGTGTTCGTGTGGATCCTTTGCGTGCCTATCGTGTTGCTTTATATGCTCGCAGGCAAGCCGCTGTTGCTCATCTTCCTCGAGGACGGTGGCAGTGACGCGATGAGCGTCGGATTGCAATTCTTGCGTATCGTGTCGCCGTTCTACTTTATGGTGGCGGTCAAAATTATCGCGGACGGCGTGCTCCGCGGCGGCGGGAAAATGGTCAGATTTATGATCACGACGTTTACGGATCTGATCCTGCGTGTGGTAATCTCCGCTTGCCTGTATAAGCCGCTCGGCCCTGTCGGAATTTGGTGGTCGTGGCCTATCGGTTGGGCTGTGGGTACTATCCTTTCCGCGTGCTTCTTCTTTACGATAAAATGGAATAAGCACCTTCCCGAAGAAGTGTATATCAGAGAATCGAATCTGCCCGAATCTGTCGTAGATAACGATGAAGAACTTGCAACGGAAGTGCTCGAAACCGAAGAAGAGGCAACCGACGACGCACTTGCGATTGCGGAAACGGACGGAGAAAACGTTAACGAATGAAAGGAAAAAAGCGCATCGAAAGATGCGCTTTTTTCATGATATCCCATGGGTCGATAATATCCTCACAAGGCTTGGATGATATCACATTGTGATGATATCCATACTGCGTGTGGGTTGGTTGTGATAATAAAAAATGCGCCGTCGGCGCATCGAAAATCACCAGTCTTCACGGTGATTGATTTTTACGTCGTCGTAATACTCAAAATACTTTTGCTTGTATCTTTGAGTTTCGTTGCGATGACGTTTTAGTTCCTCTCGAGCGGCTTTCTCCGCTTCGGTTTTGGGTTCTGCACCCTTGACTTCATCAAGAGGGGTGAGACGAGTTTTTTCGTAATCCATAAGCAAAAATCTACTCTGAGGCAACGGCAATAAGCAAGCAGTTGCTCAAACGGCATTGCGGTGATGACAAAAAACTAGTTTATTGCCATAAACCGCATTTGTTCTCGCAATTACTCCGCACAAGTCATCTTCACTCTCAAATCGAGCACGGACAAAAATTCTGCCTCAATTCCGTGCGATGACTTGTTTGGTGAGGCGTGCTGCGCACGCAAGATGGGTAAAACTCTTGCCGCAGTTTCGCCAAATTATCTGCTTGGTGAAGCGTGCTATGCACGCATGCGGAGTAAAGCAGTGTGTGTCGTTGACTGAACGGTTTGTGCGTTTAGGCACGAAACGTTCGTTTGATATAAGTTTGCACCTACGGTGCAGTTGGATTGCGCTGTACGCAAGAGTGAGCAGGTAGAACCTTAAATGCAATTTCCCCTTTCCTCACGTGTTTTGTTTTTCCTCTACAAGAGTGAGTGTGTAGTACTCAAAATTGAAGTGCCCCCTCTTTCCGGACCACGCCGGTATGTCCACTTCGGCGTTTGCGCACCGCAATCCGCCTCGTTCGCTTTGA
>URNP01000049.1 GCA_900549225.1 uncultured Eubacteriales bacterium
CGAGGCGGATTGCGTTGCGCAAACGCCGAAGTCCAAACACGTGAGGAAAGGGGAAATTGTATTTTGAGTACTCCCCGTTCACTCTTTGCAACCCTCATCGTTCTTAGGCGACGATTGAGATGAAGAACAAGAAAGAGCCGTCCGAACGGCGACCCTAATTTACTGAGCGTAAATGAGTTGACGGACGGACGGCTCTGCCGAAGTTATTCGCTATTTAGCGCAGTCGAGAGGTATGGTGGCTTTGGCATCCAACTCCAACCCGGCACTCTCAACGCCGTCTTTTATCATAAAACACGCCTCTGCACCGATCATTGCGGCGTTATCCGTGCAATACTTGAGTTTTGGATAATGCACTTCGCAGCCTTTGCTTGCCAAATCGTCAAAACGGCGACGAAGTTCCTCGTTTGCACTGACTCCGCCGGCAACGGCGATTTTCTTTATTCCCGTCTTTTCGATCACAAGTTCGAGGGTGTCCACGAGTTGCGAAACGGCGCATTTTTGAAAACTTGCGGCGATATCCGCACGGGGTATTTCCTGCCCCTTTTGTTCGAGGTTATGCACGAGGTTGATGACGAACGTTTTAAGTCCGCTATAACTGAAATACAGGTCATCTAACCCATTGAATTTGGGTTTTGGCATATCGTAAACGGCTTTGCCGTCGCGCGCTAATTTTTGAATTTCAGGGCCACCTGGATAAGGCAAGCCGAGCACTCTTGCGACCTTGTCGAACGCCTCGCCGCAAGCGTCGTCACGGCTTTGTGCGATGAGTTGCAAATTCTCGTAATCGAGCACTTTCACGATGGCAGTATGACCGCCGCTTGCAAGCAAGCAAAGATACGGCGGCTTTAGGTCGCTGTCGATATAATTTGCCGCGATATGCCCCTTGACGTGCGAAACGGCAAACAACGGCTTATTCCAAGCGTACGCAAGCCCTTTTGCGAAGTTTACGCCCACGAGAAGCGCGCCCAAAAGTCCTGCTCCGTAAGTCACCGCAACTGCGTCGATATCGTCTTTCGTCATCTGTGCCTTTTCAAGAGCCTCTTTGACCACGTTTTCGATTGCGAGAGTGTGATTTCTGCTCGCGATTTCAGGCACGACCCCGCCGAAACGACGGTGTATTTCGATTTGCGTTGCCACGACGTTCGACACGACTTCTCTTCCGTCGCGCACGATTGCGCAAGCGGTTTCGTCGCAACTCGACTCGATGGCAAGCACGGTTAAATTTTGTTTATTCTGCAAACTGTTCATAACTTTGCAATATTGATTCCATATGGTTAGAATACCGATTTTTGCAAAGCGAGCCGCACTTTTACGACTCCCTTTAATTGACGACGGCACGCTTTGCGCACCGTCGGGATTGCTCTGAATTTTGCTTATTTTTGTATTGACGACAACTTGAGATACTCGTTGATAAATCCGTCCAAATCGCCGTCCATAACCGCCTGCACGTTACCCGTTTCGTAGTTCGTGCGATGGTCTTTGACCATCGTATACGGGCAGAAAACGTAACTGCGGATTTGGCTTCCCCATTCGATTTTCTTGAGTTGACCGCTGATTTGAGCCGCCTCTTCTTCGCGTTCGCGCTCGCGCTTTTCGATGAGTTTCGAGCGGAGCATCTGCATAGCGACTTCGCGGTTTTGGATCTGGCTTCTTTCGTTCTGACACGCCACGATAATGCCCGTGGGAATATGCGTGATACGGATAGCGGATTCCGTCTTATTGACGTGTTGTCCGCCTGCGCCCGACGAGCGATAAGTGTCGACTTTCAAGTCCTCGGGGCGAATTTCGATTTCGGACGTATCGATGATTTCGGGCATGACTTCGAGAGATGCAAAGGACGTATGACGTCTTGCGTTTGCGTCGAAGGGCGAGATACGCACGAGTCTATGCACGCCTTTTTCGGCTTTGAGATATCCGTAAGCGTTGTCGCCCTCCACTCTGAACGTGACGGATTTTATGCCCGCCTCGTCCCCTGCGAGATAGTCGAGTTCGGTGCAAGTCCAGCCCGTGCGCTCGCAATAGCGCGTATACATTCTGTAAAGCATACTGCACCAATCCTGCGCTTCCGTACCGCCTGCGCCCGCGTGGAGAGTGAGGATAGCGTTGAGCGAGTCGTATTTACCGCTGAGCAACGTTGCGAGCGAGAGGCTTTCAACCGCTTCGGACAAATCGTGCACGGTAGTGAGGATTTTCTCGTCCTCGCTCTCGTCACCCTCGAGTTCAACGATATCTATCGTATCCAAAGCGTCGTCGATGCGAGCGATCATCTTTTCGAATTTCTCGATTTTGCTTTGAAGTTGGCTTATTTCTTTGGACACTTTCTTTGCGTTGTCCGGGTCGTCCCAAAAGCCGTCCGAGTTCTGAACGGTTTCGAGTTCCTTGATTCTTTCGCGGATTTTCGTGGGATTGATGCTTTCGTAAGCGCGCACCATTTCGGTTCGCATTTCTTTAAGTTGGTTTCTCGGTTCGTTGTAGTCTAACATAATCTTTTCCTATATGGATTCACCGTATATCTGCGATACGATTTGCTCAATACGGCGTTTATTCGTGCGATTTTGCTTTATAAAACGTCGTTTTCGTTATTTATTCTTTCCGCAGCAATTCTTATATTTCAAGCCGCTGCCGCACGGACACGGGTCGTTTCTTCCGACTTTTTTGTCCGAGCGCACGCTCTTTTGCGCCGCGGCGATATTTTGTCTTACGGAAGAAGTCGTGCCGTCCTCTTTCTTTTCGACGTGGATTTTTAGGAGAATGGAAGCCGTCTCGGAGTGGATTCTCGACACCATATCTTCAAACATATCCCAGCCTTCTTGTCGATATGCGATGACGGGATCACGCTGTCCGTAGCCTCTGAGTCCTATACCTCTCCTCAAAGCGTCCATAGCGTCGATATGGTCCATCCACTTTGAGTCTACGGTCTTGAGAAGCACAACTCTTTCAAGCTCACCGAAGTCGAACCCGTCCGCCTTGACTCTCTCGATTTTGTCGTTGTAGTCTTTGAGTGCGATTTTCAAAACGGCGTCTTTGAGTTTGTATACGTCAAAGCACGAGCAGAGTTGAGGATTCATAAGGTTCGTGCCTTGCGGCAGCATCTTTTGTTCAAGCGACTGATTGAACGCGTCGTAATCCCACGTCTGATAATCGGTTTTGTAGTCGGCGTAGTATCCGATAATTTCTTCCGCAAGGTCGTCAATCATATCGAGGATCTGATCGTGCACGTCGAGTCCGTCAAGCACCTTTCCTCTCTCTTTGTAGATAATTTCGCGCTGTGCGTTCATCACGTCGTCGTAACTGAGCACCTGCTTTCTTATGGAGTAGTTTCTGCCTTCGACGAGACGTTGCGCCTTTTCGATTTGCTTGGTGATGATACCGTTTGAGATAGGCACGTCGTCGCCAAGATGCATCGCCTGCGCGATAGCCTTCATTCTGTCGCCGCCGAAGATACGAGCGATATCGTCCTCCATAGAGATATAGAACACCGTGCTACCGGGGTCGCCCTGACGGCCGCTACGACCTCTCAACTGATTGTCGATACGTCTGCTTTCGTGGCGTTCCGTGCCGATAATACGCAAGCCGCCGAGCGCAATGACTTTCTCTTTTTCCTCGTCGCATATAGCCTTGAAAGCGTCGTAGTGGTGCTTATACACTTCCTTTGCCGCAATCACGGTCGGATCGTTGCTTGCGTGCGGAGATGATGCCATTTCGATGACTTCGAGAGGATATCCGTCTTTCTCCATACGTTGTTTGGTTTGGAAATCCGCATTGCCGCCGAGCATAATATCCGTTCCGCGGCCCGCCATATTGGTTGCGATCGTGACAGAATTAAGTCTGCCTGCCTGCGCGATGATTTCGGATTCTTGTTTATGGAATTTTGCGTTCAACACGTTGTGCGGAATGCCCTTGCGTTTGAGGATATTGCTGAGTTGTTCGCTCTTTTCGACGCTTATCGTGCCCACGAGGATAGGTTGTCCCGTTGCGTGATGATCGATGATATCCTGCACGATTGCTGTGATTTTCCCGTTGACCGTGGTGTAAATCTGATCGTGTTCGTCAACTCTTCTCGATGGTTTATTCGGCGGAATCGTGACGACGTCGAGTGCGTAAATCCCCTCGAATTCGTCCTCTTCGGTCTTTGCCGTACCCGTCATACCTGCGAGTTTTTTGTACATACGGAAGAAGTTTTGGAAGGTTATCGTCGCAAGCGTCTTGTTTTCGCTTCTAATCTGGACGTGTTCCTTTGCCTCGATAGCCTGATGCAAACCCTCGTTATAACGTCTGCCGATCATAATACGTCCCGTAAACTCGTCCACGATAAGCACTTCGCCGTCGCTGACGATATAGTCGGTGTCGCGTTTCATAATGAAGTGCGCCTTGAGTGCGGCTTGAATATGGTGATAAAGGTCGGTATTTTCAAGATCGGTGAGGTTTGTTACGTGGAAGAATCTTTCCGCTTTCTCGATACCCTGATCGGTGAGCATAACCGTCTTTTCTTTTTCTTCTATGGTGAAATCCTCACCCTCTCTGCATTGGCGAGCGAAGTTGTCCGCGCTCTTATAGAGTTCGCTCGATTTTCCGCCTCTTCCCGAGATGATGAGCGGCGTTCTTGCCTCGTCGATGAGGATGGAGTCGACCTCGTCGATGATTGCGTAGTTCAAATCGCGCTGAACCTTATCCGACTTTCTCACGACCATATTGTCACGCAAGAAGTCGAATCCGAGTTCGTTGTTGGTGCAGTACGTAATATCGCTCTGATACGCGGCTCTTTTTGCCTCCGTACTCATCTGCGGCACGACCACGCCGACGCTCAAACCGAGGAATTTGTAGAGTTTGCCCATCCACGCGGCGTCACGAGTGGCAAGATAATCGTTTACGGTGACGACGTGTACACCCTTGCCCGTCAAAGCGTTGAGATATGCGGGAAGCGTAGCCACGAGGGTCTTACCTTCACCCGTACCCATCTCTGCGATACGTCCCTGATGCAGAGCGATACCGCCGATAAGTTGAACGTGGAAGTGGCGCATACCAAGCACTCTTTCGCCCGCTTCTCTCACCACTGCGAATGCGTCGGGGAGAATGTGGTCGAGCGTTTCACCGCCTTCGAGCCTCTTTTTGAGCACGTCGGTCTGTGCGGCGAGAGTGTCGTCGTCCATAGCCGAATATTTCGGAGCGAGAGCCTCGATTTTATCGGCAATCTTATTGAGTTTTTTGACCTTAAATTTGTTTTCGTTAAAAAGTGCCATATTCCACCTTTATATTTAGTCATTGTTCAGTTGTTTCGAGTATAACATAATTGCAATTCCCCCTTCCTCACGTGTTTGGACTTCGGCGTTTGCGCAACGCAATCCGCCTCG
>URNP01000050.1 GCA_900549225.1 uncultured Eubacteriales bacterium
GCGCAATCGCAACTTCGCTATGCTTTGCGTTTCTTCCCAAAACCGACTATATGGCGTTGGCGATTGCGGATATGCTTTTCATTCTCACGTTGATATTCTTTGCAACGCCCTACTTTTGCAATCTGTTCGGCTTTACGTCGTCAAAAATTTTGGACAAACTTCCTAGGCAAAACTTTTCAAGTGTGGCACTCAGGACTATTCGCCGCAACGACGGCTTCAAAAACATGACGAGAATCGTCACCGTAGGCGCGCTCATTCTCACTTGCATAGGCACTATGCTCGACGCGCTCAACGTTCAGGTCAAATACGTTTCAAACGTGCTTGACTTCGACTTTGCCGTAATCGCGCCGAGCAACGCACGCATAGAAGACGATTTGCAATCTATCGACGGCGTAAAAAAGACTTCGCGTTGCTATTTCAAATTTTCCTCGTCGGCAGGTTACGTAGGCAACAACGTTCTTGCGTTTGAAGACGACCCCGGCAAATATCTTCACCTCGAAGGCAAGGGCTACGTTCCGCGCGGCAAACTCGAGGGCAATCAACTCATAATAACCGAGGGCATAGCCAGGGCGTACGACCTCAAAGAAGGCGATTTGACGTCTTTCGTGGTCAATCACAAAGAGCGTGAGTTTCAAATCGCGCAGATCATAGATTTCCCCTTGCCGTTCCTTATCGTCGACGCAAAGTATTGCGAACTCGACTGTTATCTCATCGTCGTTGACACGGAAGACGAAGCAAAAGAAGCCGCCTACAAGCAGATTCAAACTACCTATTCCCAAAAATTCTATCCCGTCGTCACCACACGTTATTTTTTGTCGAAAGGAGTCGAAACCAAGTTCATCGAACTCGGATTTTCCTTCGTATATATCATCTCCGCATTCGTAGCGTTCGGCATATTCAACAGCGTAATCGACAACGTAAGAAAAAGACGCAAAGAATATGAAATTCTTGCGTCTTTGGGTGCAACCAAGGGCAAAATCGCGGGGTTGATTGCCGCCGAACTTGCCGCTTCTGTTTTAATATCCGCAATAATCGTCACTGCGGCATATTTTCTTATCACGCAGTTGATTTACGCCGCTTCGCTGACGTACTGCGTAGGACTAAAAGTCATTTAATCGAATTTCCAAAGTCTGTTTTCGCCGCGCTTGATTTTTCCTTTACCGTTCTCGAATTTCTCGTTTGCTTCGAGCGACGCGGCAACTTTGTCGTAGTCGATATAGTAGTCGGTTTTGTAGTTTGCAAGCACTTCTTTGGCATACGTCGGCGTGATTGAAAATTCGCCGTTTCCGCTTATTTCAACCAGCGTACCGCCCCTTTGATCTCCGTAATCGTCGATTCTTTCAAAACTCACGTCCGACCACTTGTCGTAATCGTTTGAGAGGTTTCCGTGGGTCTTGTGTGTAGTGCGATAGTTGTGCGAATATCCCGAATGTTGTCCGAAAGTGAGGCGCACGCCCTCGTAGTTCACCGAAAAATCGTTATCGTGATGATGGCACATAAATATCGCCGTCGTGCTTGCAAGTTCTTTCACGACGGGGAAAATTCTCTCGTTTTCGGGCATATCTCCGTATTTAGAGGAGTAGTTGCCCTCGAAATAGTGCCCGTAAAAATAGTCGGAAGTCGGATTGCCGTTATTCCACGCCTTCTGCCACGCCTCTTTGAATTCGGGGATACCCACGTGGTTGAAAATCATACTTTTCACGACGTTTTCTCCTCTATCCTTGCCGAGTTCTGTGTCCGAAATCGCGTTTATGGTGTCGCGATACCAATTCACCTGATTTGCTGTCGGCGTGTAGTTATAATTTTTATCCTTGTCGAAAGTGCAGTCGAAAAGGCAGAGCGTATACACGAGTTCTCCCGAACGCTTACGCACGTTCACGAAGTGGTTTCCGTCGCCGTCGAGGCACTTCTCGTCGGTATTGATGAGGCAATGCGGATATTTTTGCGACATATACGCAATGAGTTTTTCCTTCGAGCATTGTCCCGTTTTAGAATCGACCTCTGCCTTCGGACTCGTCCATTGCGCGTCGCAGTCGTGATTGCCGAACGTAAACGTCCAAGGCGTATTCAGCCTCTCGAAAATCTCGGCGTACTTATCGAAGTACGGCGTAGACGACTTCAAAAACAAGTCGTTCATCACGAGATCTCCGTTGATGATGACAAAATCGGGCTTCGTCGTTTTCACGAAATCCTCAACGAACGCGTACGTCTTATCGTTTCCGGGGCTTCCCACCACCTTATACTTTTCGTACACGTCCACTTGCGGATCGGACAACACCATAATTTTCACGTCCCTATCGTCGGGAACGTAAATCGTAGCGTATCCGTCACTGCTCTCGCCGGCCTTCGCGAACGTAGCAGGCGTTGACTCCTTATCGCACGCCGCCATAACGGCGCACGCCGCAATCAACGCAGCGACCACGAGCAATATAGCAACGATTTTCTTGAATTTTCTCATACTTTTCCTTTATTCATATGGTTATTTTGTTTGATATTATCTTTATTCGTCTGTTTGAAGACGGAGCAATATCACCGTTTTTGCAGAGGACGAACAACACCCCCGATTATAAGTCTTACTTTTTCACCTTCATCAAAAACTCAATCACTCTCTTTGCCGTTCGTTGAAGTTCGGCACGTTTAAGACCTCCCTTCTTGAGCGATTTGAGCGTAGAACCGTCGTATTTTCCGCGCACTCTCGAGCCGCCGGGCATAAGCACGTCAACCCCTGCGCGCACCCTGTACGCATTGTCGTCAACGCCCTTGAAGTCGGGATTCTTTGCCTTTTTCGTCCACCAGTCCGTCATAACGAGATTTTTATACCCCCACTCTTTTCTAAGAATGGTGGTGCAAAGATCGTAATTATGATAGGTATACACTCCGTTAAGTTTGTTATACGACGTCATCACGGCAAGCGGATTTGCCTCTTTCACGGCAATTTCAAACCCTTTGAGATAGATTTCTCTCAACGCTCTTTCGCTCAATCTGCTGTCGTTGACGTAGCGGAATTTTTCCTGATTATTGCACGCAAAATGCTTGATGCAACTCGCAACTCCTTGCGACTGTATGCCTCTCACGATTGCGCTTGCGGTCTTACCCGTCAGATACGGATCTTCCGAGAAGTACTCGAAGTTTCTTCCGCAAAGCATATTTCTGTGGATATTCATACCCGGCGCAAGAAGCACGTCCGAGCCCTTTTCAACCATTTCCGCGCCCACGCACTCGTAGAGTTTTTCGGCGAGTTTATCGTTCCATGCCGATGCGATACAAGTGCCGCACGGCAGCAAACTCGCTTTTGTCGCAAGCCTTATTCCGCTCGGTCCGTCCGTAGCCGTTGCGCACGGCACACCCTTTGCCCTGAGGCTCTCGCTCACACCTCCCAAAACGCCTGCGTTTCCCTCTGCTCCCAAAGGACTGTTCATCTTCAAATCCCCGTGACAAAGCGCTTCGAGATCCTCGTCCGAGAGTGTGGACACAAACTCGTCAATCGTCGCATCTCCGCGTTTAACGTCATCAAACGATACGTTTAAGTCCCTGTTTTGTGCAATTTCACTCGGAAAGTCGTTTTCTATTCTTTCTTTCAGATAGCCCTTTTGCGCCGCCACCGTCCGATATTTCCACCCGAAATTTTCAAACGCATATCCGAGATTGTTGACGAATATCTCAATCTCCTCGTCGGTGAGCCTATCCATTTTTTCTTTGAATTCGGCAAAACTTTCCTTTCCCGTAAAGCCGTGCAAATCGCCGCAGAACGCGCTTGCGCCCTCGTATTTTTCAAGCACTTTCAAGTCCTTTTGCGGCGTGCAAGCCGTGTGGCATTCGCTCGTGATTTTCTTGTCGAATTTCACCGTTCCAACGTTCTTTGCCTCGCGCACGTTTTCTCCGACGAAAAACTCGTAGTCGCCGTATTCGAGCACCCAACACGCCTTATATCCCGTCGCGCCTTCCTCGTCGTAGCTCGAGAGTTCGTATTCGCTTATATCGAAAGAAAATTCTTGCTCTTCTCCGCTTTGAAGGAGAGCGGTTTTTGCATACGCAACCAATTCTCTTGCAGGCTTCACGAGCGTGCCGTCCGCCTTTTTGACGTACACTTGCACGACGGTTTTTCCGCTTCTGTCGCCCGTATTTTTGACTTTTACCGAAACTCTCGCTCCTCTCCCTGCGCCCTCGACGCTCGCCGTCACGTCAAAAGTCGTATACGAGAGTCCGAATCCGAACGGGTACAACACCTCTTCCTTTGCAAAAGACTCGAAGTATCTGTACCCCACGAAAACGTCCTCTTCGTAAACGTTGAAGTTCTTGTACCCGAATTGATTCGACGAGGGATAAACGTCGTACGTCACGCCTATAGAATCCGTAAGTCTGCCCGACGGATTGACCTTGCCCGAGAGTACGTCGACAAGCGCGCCGCCGCTTTCCATACCGCCCTGCCAAGCAAGCACGATCGCGGAAATTCTGTCGCCGTAACCGCTTATCTGCTCGAAGTCGATGACGTTGCCCGTATCTAGCACGAGCACAACTTTTTCAAACACGGCGCACACCTTATCGAGCATATCGAGTTCGTCGTCCGCAAGATAGAAACTTCCTTTTTTGAGTTTCTGTTCTCTATCCTCGCCGGCTGCTCTTCCGATAACCACGATAGCCGCGTCGGATTTTTCCCTTGCTTTTTTCACAAATTCGAAATCGAGCGGCATTTCTTCAAAGCGGAAAGGCCAATGTCCCCAAAATCCCTCGTCGGGAACGTGCTTTTGACACCACTTCTCGTACACTTCGAGAACGTCCTCGTTGATTTTGATATCGTCCTGATTTTTGAGCGCAATCGCAAACGTATTCTTATACGGCGCTTTCACGTCGCCGCCCGAGCCGTACCCCACGCAAAACCAATTGATTTGCGTGCGCCCGAACACCGCAACGTTACTCTCGCTTTTAAGCGGCAACACTCCGTCGTTTTTTAGAAGCACGATACCCTCTGCCGCCGCTTCGCGCGCAGTATCTCTCATAGCCTTTGACGTCACGCCCAGTTTGTTGCCGACATTATCCCCCGTAGATTGAGAGGTATGTGAAAAGAAATTTACAATTTTTGAAATCAAACTCATTTTATTCTCTGCCTTATTCCCGACAAAGCCTCGACCTTGCCGCGTCAACCATATATCAAATAATATTGTATTTGATATCCGCCCAAAAGTCCATAGCGAAGTTCAACAAATTGAGAAATAACTAATCTAAAAAGGCTCACAACAACTTTAAAATGCAATTCCCCCCCCTTCCTCACGTGTTTCCCCCACCGCCGTTCCCCCTTAAAAGGGAATCCACGG
>URNP01000051.1 GCA_900549225.1 uncultured Eubacteriales bacterium
TTGCCACGGCACTGTGTGCCTCGCAATGACACAAGGGTGAGAATTGCCAAGAGCCTCGCTAGGTTTATTGCTCTGCTCCGCACAAGTAATTGCTCAAGCGGCGCATAGGCAAAAGCAACAAGCGTTCGCTTATTGCTTAGTGCCTTGCTTGTCCTCGCAATTTCTCCGCGCAAGCGATACATGCTATCAGTTCAAGCAGGGATAAAAACTCAAGTCGCAGTTTCGCTATATCGCTTGCTTGGCGGGTGCGCCGATGGCGCAATTGTATTTCACGGCGCGAGTTCCGTCTGCGAATGAATAATACATCCAAAAATGGTGGGATATGCCAAAGATTACTAAATTGAACGAAATCGCAAAAAGACAAGGGTTTCGGCTCGGCGACGACGTGTTGCGCATTGGCGGATACAAGATGGTCGACGAACTCGATTATCTGTACTACGACAACGAAAAAAAGTTTTCGGTGGATATCCTGCGCGACGGAAAAGAACATACCATAAAGGTGCACAAGAAAGACGGGCAATCTCTCGGATTGGAATTTGCAATCGATATGAAACCCGTGGTGTGCAAGAATAAGTGTATTTTCTGCTTCGTTGACCAACTCCCCAAAAATATGCGTCCGAGCCTTTACGTCAAAGACGACGACTATCGTTACAGTTTTATGTGCGGCTCGTACGTCACGATGACGAACGTATCGGAAGAGGAAATCGAGAGAGTCATAAGACTTAAACTCAGTCCGCTCTATATTTCCGTGCACGCTTGGGACGACGATATAAGGACATATATTCTCAAAAATCCGAACACTCGAAAACTGCCCGATCAGATGCGCAGGCTCGGTGCTGCCGGCATAAAAATGCATACGCAACTTGTCGTAGTGCCCGACGTCAACGACGGGAAAGTGCTCGAGGACAGCATAAGAGGGTTGCACGGAGTCGAGGGCGTCGAAACGGTTGCCGTCGTGCCCGTGGGTATGACCGGTCACAGAGAAACGCTTGCAAAACTCAAAGCGGTGGACGAGCAAAACGCAAGAGATACGATTAAACTCGTGGAAGGACTGAACGAAGAATACGGCGGAAACTTCTGTTGGTGCAGCGACGAATACTACGTCAAGGCAAACGTGAAAGTGCCAGACAGTTCGTACTACGGCGCATTCGATCAGATCGAAAACGGCGTGGGGCTTATTGCGGATTGGGAGGACAACTTCGAGTATAGTTTGTCCGAAATGCCGAGCAAAAAACTCGGCAAGAAAATCGATATGATTACGGGCGTGTCCTTTGCGCCGCTCCTTAAAGAGTACTGCAAAAAACTCGAAGATAAACTCGGACTTCAAGTCGAGGTGCACGCAATAATAAACAACTTTTTCGGAACGAGCGTTACCGTTGCGGGCCTCGTTACGGCAGGGGATATTATCGATCAACTTAAAGGCGTAAAGTCCGACGCATTCGTGATCCCCGACAACATGTTGAGGGAATTTACGGATACGTTTTTGGACAACAAGACGGTCGCGGAAGTCGAACAGGCTCTTGGCGCACCCATAATCGTGGTGTCGCACAACGGAAGCGATACGGCGCAAAAAATCGTCGAACACTTTGAAAACGACTAAAAAGGAAAATAACGAAAAGCAACGTTTAAGTTGCGAAAAACTATAGATAAAATTCGGAATCGGTGAATAATATGAAACCTTTGGTGGCAATCGTAGGAAGACCTAACGTGGGAAAATCCACGCTTTTCAACAGACTTGCAGGTAGCAGAATCGCTATCGTGGAAAACACTCCGGGCGTTACTCGTGACAGAATTTATGCGGACTGCGAGTGGTGCGGAAGAGCGTTTACGCTTATCGATACGGGCGGTCTGGAACTTAAGAGCGACGACGTGATGTGGAATCACATTCGTACGCAAGTGGAAATCGCAGTGGACACTGCGGACGCTATTTTGTACGTCGTGGACGGCAAAACCGGTCTTACTACAGACGATAATCTCGTGTGCTCGTTTTTGAGAAAATCCAAACTTCCCGTCATTCTTGCGGTAAACAAAATCGACAACAACGACCATAGCAACGTGTACGACTTTTACGCACTCGGATTCGGAGAGCCGCACGCAGTGAGCGCAGAGCAGGGCAAGGGGCTCGGAGATTTGCTTGACGCTATCCTCGAAGAAATCCCCGAATACTCTGTGGACGAAGACCCCGAACGCATCAAAATCGCAATCGTAGGAAAGCCGAACGCAGGTAAGAGTTCTATCACCAATCGCTTGCTCGGATACGATCGCTGTATCGTGAGCGATATCGCAGGAACGACTCGTGACGCTATCGACACCGCACTCGACGTGGGAGAGGATAAATACCTCATCATCGATACCGCAGGTATGCGCAAAAAGAAAGTGGTCAACGAGGACCTTGAAAGATACTCGGTTATGAGAAGTTTGCTTGCGGTGCGCCGCGCGGACGTCGTTTTGGTCGTTTGCGACGCAGCCGAGGGTCTTACCGAACAGGACGTCAAAATCGCAGGATTCGTGCACGAGGAAGGAAAACCCTCTATCATCGTTATGAATAAGTGGGATCTCGTGGACAAAAACACGCATACCATTTACGAGTTTGAAAAGAAGTTGAAGGAAGATTTGAAGTATATGGATTATTTCAAATCCGTGTATATTTCCGCTCTCAGCGGAAAGAGGCTCGATAACCTTCTTCCTCTTTGCAAAGAGGTTGTTGCCAACTCGAGAAAACGTATTCCTACCGGTCTTCTCAACGAGGTGGTGGGCGACGCTATCCGCATAAGCGAACCGCCGTCGTACCTCGGAAAGAAACTCAAGATTTTCTACGTCACGCAAGTGTCCGTCGCTCCGCCTACTTTCGTGCTGAAAGTCAACGACCCGACGATTATGCATTTCAGTTATAAGAGATACCTCGAAAACTCGCTTCGCAAGAGTTTCGATTTTTCGGGCACGCCTATCAGACTGCTCGTGAGAGGCAACAACGAAAACGAGCAATAATCGATCTCGGACAACCTGAAAATTTCGTTTGAAAATTAACGAAAATCTATTGCCAAACCGCTAAAGCGGTGATATAGTCTTTGCGTTGAAAAACGTATGCCACGGCGTGCGCGCACGCTATGGCGCAACGCGTCATATAGTGTACAAACATAGAGGTTGCTATGAACTACAAAACATTGCCTAAAAACCAACTCGAAGAAATGCTCAAACAAGAGTTGAAGGCGTATAAAAAATTGCAAAAGGCAGACCGCCACGTCGATATGACGAGAGGTAAACCTTCCAAAGAGCAACTCGATATCGCTATGCCTTTGCTTGAAAACGCCGCTAAATGCAACTTTATGATGAGCGGCATCGACGCAAGAAACTACGGCGAACCCGCAGGCGTGAAGCAGGCAAGACAACTTATGGCGGAATTGCTCGGCGTGAAAGAGGAAGAAACTATCGTGCTGGACGGTTCTTCGCTCGATATTATGTACAACGTGGTGCAATTTGCAATGCAGTTCGGCGTGCTCGGTTCTACGCCTTGGAATAAACTCACAAAAGTTAAATTTATCTGTCCTGCGCCCGGTTACGACAGGCATTTCGCTATCTGCGAAAACTTCGGAATCGATATGATTACCGTGCCTATGCTCTCAGACGGGCCGGATATGGATCTCGTCGAGCAACTCGTGCGCGACGACGAGAGCGTGAAGGGTATTTGGTGCGTCCCCAAATACTCCAATCCTACGGGAATCGTGTTCTCGGATAAGGTGGTGGAAAGAATCGCCAACCTCAAACCAAAAGCCAAAGACTTCCGCGTGTTTTGGGATAACGCGTATTGCGTACACTCGCTCTACGAAACCGACGATAAACTCAAAAATATTTTCGACGTCGCAAAAAAGGCGGGCACGAGCGATATGATTTATTGCTTCGCGTCAACCGCAAAAATTACGTTTGCGGGAAGCGGTATTTCCGTGTTCGCTTCCTCTCAAAACAACGTGCAGGATATGCTCAAACGCTTGTTCTTCAAGAGAATCAACGCTAACAAGGTCAATCAGGTGATGCACGTCGAGTTTTTGAAGAGTGTGGATAATATCAAGAAAATTATGGCGCAACACGCCGCAATTCTCCGTCCGAAATTCGACCTTTTCATAAACAGAATGGAAGAGGCGTTCCCCGACAACGAGAACGTGTTCTGGTCAAAGCCGAGAGGGGGATATTTTATCTCGCTCAACGTTCCCGGCGTTGCAAAACGAGTGGTGCAACTCGCAAGCGAGGCAGGCGTTAAGTTTACAGCCGCAGGTTCGACTTTCCCATACGGAATCGACGATAACGACTCGAATATACGTATCGCTCCAAGCGTGCCGTCCCTCGAGGAAATGAATTTTGCAATCGACGTGCTGATATGCGCGATAAAGATTGCGTTGATTGAAAAGAATATGTAAAAAAAAAGCGCACCGAGTATGAAAAAACGCACCGTTAAGGTGCGTTTTTTTAATGATATCGCCTGCGGCGATGATAT
>URNP01000052.1 GCA_900549225.1 uncultured Eubacteriales bacterium
GGACATACCGGCGTGGTCCGGAAAGAGGGGGCGCATCTATTTAGGGTGCTAAACGTTCACACTTGCAGAGGACGAACATACACTCGTTCGAGCCGCTCAATAATTATTAATTAAAAAAACTCCCACTCAGGAGGGATTTATGAAAATACTATTTGTTGCATCAGAAGCAATGCCGTTTGTTCGCTCGGGCGGACTCGGTGACGTTGCAGGCGCACTGCCAAAGGCGTTGAACGCCCAAGGACACGATTGCAGAGTCATCATTCCTTTTTACAAAGAGGAAATCAAAGAAAACTTCCGCGATACGTTCAAGTTTGTGGCGTCCACGTTTGTGGATTTGAGTTGGCGCAAACAATATTGTGGAGTATACGAGGCGGTATACGACGGCGTGACGTATTATTTCGTTGATAACGAGTATTACTTCAAGCGCAAAGGACTTTACGGCCACTTTGATGATGGCGAACGTTTTGCGTTCTTCTCCAAGGCGGTTCTTGAAGTTTTGCCTCTCATCGATTTCTATCCCGACGTGCTTCACGCAAACGACTGGCACACTGCGCTCACGCCTGTATTCCTTGACGTATTCTATCGTTTCAACGACGATTATCAGCGCATAAAGACCGTGTTCACCATTCACAACATAGAGTTTCAGGGCAAATACGGCGATAAACTCATCGGCGATATCCTCGGCTTGCCCGATTGGGCTCGTCCGCTCGTGATGAACGGCGATTGCGTAAACTATATGAAGGGCGGTATCGAGTCGTCCAACGCCGTCACCACGGTCAGCGAAACGTATGCGCAGGAGATTCTCGACCCGTTCTATTCCTACGGACTCGAGGGCATACTCTCCAATCGTCGCTACAAACTTCACGGCGTCGTCAACGGCATAGACCAGGCCGTTTACAACCCAAAGACGGACAAAAAACTGTTTGAAAACTACACCGTCAAAAACTACGCCGCAAAGAAAGCGCAAAACAAGAAGGCTCTTTGCGAAATGATAAATCTGCCTTACGACGAGAATCGTCCTCTCATTGCCATGGTGACGAGGCTCACCGAGCAGAAAGGACTCGATCTCGTAGGCACGGTCATCGACGACGTTATGAGAGCGGACGTACAAGTTGTCGTGCTCGGCACGGGCGACTGGAAGTATGAAAATATGATAAAGTCCGTCGAAGAGCGTCATCCCAACAAATTCAGAGCGATACTCGCGTTTTCAAGCGACCTTGCAAGCAAACTTTACGCGGCGAGCGACATATTCCTTATGCCGTCCAAGTTCGAGCCGTGCGGTTTGTCGCAACTCATTGCAATGAAGTACGGTTCAGTGCCCGTCGTGCGTGAAACGGGCGGTCTTAAAGACACCGTTCCCGCATTCAATCCCGAAACGGGCGAGGGCAAAGGCTTCACTTTCAAGACCTACAACGCATACGATATGCTTGACGCAATCTGGCGCGCATACGCAACCTACAACGACAAAGACAACTGGGACAAGATTGTCAAAAACGATATGAATTCCGATTTCGGTTGGGACGTGAGTGCAAAGAAGTATATCGATATCTATCAAAGTCTGTGAAAATCAACCGTCGCAAATCGAGCAATCGATAAGCGACGACAAAAATAAAAAATAATTATCTTTCGTCCGGGGGGAAAGCGGAAGGAAGGAAAGGATATGAAATTCAAAATAACCCAAAAGGAAATTGAAAATCACATTTCCGGAGTGCTGACCAGTTACTTCGGCGTCAAAGCCGAAGATGCAAGCAAGGCGCAAATCTACCGTGCCACTTGCATGGTCATTCGCGATTTGTTGACCGCCGAGCGCGTCAATTTCAAAAAGGAATGTCGCGCGCAGAACGCCAAGCAAGTCTATTATATGTCAATGGAATTTTTGCTCGGCAGGTCGCTTCGCAACCATCTTTTCAACATGGGCATAACCGAAGAAGTCACCAAAGCGGTGGAAAGTTTCGGCGTCAAAATGGACGAAATTTATGCCTTTGAACCCGATGCAGGGCTCGGAAACGGCGGTTTGGGCAGACTTGCGGCGGCGTATTTGGACGCTCTCACGTCTTGCGATTATCCCGCAAACGGATTCTGCATCCTTTATGATTACGGCATTTTCAAGCAAGTTATCGTTGACGGATGGCAACTCGAGCAACCCGACGATTGGCTCAAAATGGGCGACGTATGGCTCAATCCTCGCCCCGAGGAAACCTATCAGGTCAAATTCGGCGGCGTCGTGGACCAAAACTGGCAAGACGGCAAACTCACCGTCACGCAAAGAGATTGCACCGTTGTCAACGCCGTTCCGTACGATATGAACGTGTCCGGCTATGATACGAGCGCGGTCAACAGATTGAGACTTTGGAAATCGCAAGCCCCGCAAGATTTCGATATGGATATGTTCAGCAAGGGCGAATATATCAAGGCAATCGAAGCAAAGGCTATGGCGGAATCCATCAACAAGGTTCTTTATCCTGCCGACGACCATATCGAAGGCAAATCGTTGCGACTTAAACAACAATACTTCTTCGTTTCGGCGTCCATTCAATCCATTTTGCGCCGTCACTTGAAGTTCAATCCGAGCCTCGACAACCTCGCCGACCGAGTGGCAATCCACATCAACGACACGCACCCGACGCTTTGCATTCCCGAGCTTATGCGACTTTTGCTCGACGAATACGGCTACGGTTGGGATCAGGCGTGGGATATCGTCACGCACGTCATTTCCTACACCAACCATACGGTTATGGCGGAAGCGCTTGAAAAGTGGCCTCAAAACCTCTTCCAAAGCCTTCTTCCGAGAATTTTCCAAATCATACAGGAAATCAATCAGCGTTTCTGCGGTGAATTGTGGGCGTTCTATCCCAACAATTGGGACGTCGTCAATAGCAACGCAGTGCTTTCAAACGGACAAGTCAAGATGGCAAATCTCTGCCTTGCGACCTCGCACACCATCAACGGCGTGAGCGCGCTCCACAGCGACATTCTCAAAAACGACGTTTTTGCGGATTACTACCGTATGCATCCCGAAAAGTTCACCAACGTCACCAACGGCATCACGCACAGACGTTGGGTTGCGCAGGCAAATCCTCGCCTTGCGAGTTTGCTCAACGAACTCATCGGTGACGGTTGGCTCAAAGATGCGGACAAATTGCAAGACCTTCAAAGATATATGGGCGACAGACAAGTGCTCGACCGCCTTGCCGATATCAAGCACAAAAACAAGGAAGACCTTGCAAAATATATCCTTGAACACAACAACGTCGTCGTCAATCCCGACAGCATCTTCGACGTGCAAGTGAAGAGATTGCACGAGTACAAGCGCCAACTTCTCAATGCGCTCAACATTCTCGATCTCTATCTGCAACTCAAAGAGAATCCGAATCTTGACATTCAACCCCGCACGTTCATTTTCGGCGCAAAGGCGGCAAGCGCCTACTATATGGCAAAGCAGATCATTCGCTTCATCTGCGCATTGGGCGATCTCGTCAACAATGATCCCGACATCAAGGGCAAACTCAAAGTCGTTTTCCTTGAAAACTACCGCGTATCTCTTGCCGAAATCATTATGCCGGCGGCGGAAGTCAGCGAGCAAATCTCTCTCGCAGGCAAAGAAGCAAGCGGCACGGGCAATATGAAGTTTATGATCAACGGTGCTCTCACCATCGGCACGCTCGACGGCGCGAACGTCGAAATTCACAGCGAAGTCGGCGACGGCAATATCTTCCTCTTCGGTATGCTTGCCAACGAGGTCGAGGATCTTTGGAGAAAAGGTTACAATCCTTCTCATTATTATCAAACCAATCCTCGCATCAAACGCCTCATCGACACGCTTCGCCAAGGCGTCAACAACATTTCCTTCGGCGAAATAGCCGATTCGCTCACCACCGGTCGCGGCGGACAACCCGACAGTTACATGGTTCTTGCCGACTTCGACAGTTATTCTGCCGCACAACGTCGCGTCAACGACACCTATCTCGACAAAGAAACCTGGAATCGTATGTCCCTCGTCAACATTGCCAAAGCGGGATTCTTCGCAGCGGACAGGTCGGTGGAGGAGTATGCGACCCGCATCTGGAATCTCCAAAAAGTGCGTCATTGAGCAAATAGCGGCGTAGAGCCTCGCACTCAAACAGTCACACGGCTGAAAAAAGTCGCTAAGGCATCGGGAAAACACATAAATGAGTTTTTCCGAGAGCCTTGCTTGA
>URNP01000053.1 GCA_900549225.1 uncultured Eubacteriales bacterium
AAACGCCGAAGTGGACATACCGGCGTGGTCCGGAAAGAGGGGGCGCATCTATTTAAGGTGTTACGACGAACACTCTTTTAGAGTTTCGATTGCTTTTTTTGATTCGCTGTTTGTCAAATCAAAAAAAAGCAAAATGCAGACACTGCGACGTGTCTGCATTTCCCTTTTTTCGTTAGTCGAGATTGTATCTCTTCTTGAATTTGTCGACGCGTCCACCGGTGTCAACAAGTTTTTGTTTGCCCGTGAAGTACGGATGGCACTTTGAGCAAATTTCAACACGAAGTTCGTTGACGTTCTTGGTCGTACCCGTCTGGAATGTGTTTCCGCATGCACACACGACGGTCACGTCGTGATAGTTGGGATGGATTCCTTCTTTCATTGCGATTCTCCTAACTCGTTTTTTTACACCCACACGCGCCAGTAAATTACGCGCATATGATATAAAGTTTCTTTATTATATAAACAACGCCGCCAAAAGTCAAGCAATCGCGCCGAGTATTTTACATTAAAGCAATTTTAAGCATGCCTGAAATTTAGGCATACAATGATATCTCAAAGCGATTTGCGTGCGTAGCACGCTTCCCCCAAACAAGTCATCGCACGGAATTGCGGTTTGAGTTTTTATCCCTGCTTGAACTGATAGCGTGTATCGGTTGTGCGGTAGCAGAGCAATAAACCTAGCGTGGCTCTTGGCAATTCTCACCCTTGTGTCATTGCGAGGCACACAGTGCCGTGGCAATCTCCGGGGACGGAAATCATAATCGGGTGTGGGTGTCCCACCCTCTCGTCATTCAGAGCGCAGCGTGGGAATCCGGCCACAGGCGATATCATTGCAGTGCATTTGGCATCTGCTCAAACGCCCCAAGCAACTCTTTTCTCACGTCGTCGAGGTCCTGATCCGTCAACTTTCTCTCGCTCTTGTTTGAAGGTATGTTGCCCCTCAAAACGACCTCGACGGGAGAGGACGAAAAGACGAAATAATCGTCTGCGCACAGCAGACACTCGTCGATTGCGTGCGTGACGAAAATCACCGTCTTTTTCGACTCTTCTTGAAGCGCGACGAATTGCTTTATCAACCGATTTTTAAGCGCAACGTCAAGCGCCTTGAACGGCTCGTCCAAAAGCAGAACGCCACAAGGATACAGCAATGCTCTTGCCATACTTGCCCTTTGCGCCTGACCGCCGCTTATCTCGCTCGGAAGTTTTTTCAGCACGTCGAAAATTTCGAGATCTTTTGCCGTTTTTTCTATACGGGATTTGCGCTCGTTTTTATCCTTCACAATGCCTTTAAGCACCAAATCAAGGTTTTTATACACCGAAATCGATGGTATCAACCTGTCTTTTTGAAAAATGTACGACACTCCGTCCTCGCAACCTTCGATGCTTCCCTCGTACGTTTTAAGTCCTGCCAAAGCGTTTAGAAGCGTAGTCTTACCCACGCCGCTACCACCGAGCACGACGTTGATTTTGCCTTGCCCGAAGGTGACGTCAAAGTTCTCGAACACGGTTTTTTGCTCGTATCCGCAAGTGAAGTTTTTGATAATCACGTCTTTCATCTTGTCGCCTCCCACGCCTTCTTTGCGATAGCCACAACGCCTTCGAGTACGAATCCGAAAACGATTGCCACAAGCGTCCAGGCAAGCAAATATTCAATCTCGAAAGTCGCGTTTGCCGTTTGAATTTTGCCACCTATACTCTTTGACACGCACGCCAGAATTTCCGCCGCCACAACCACTTTCAGCGTGAGCGAAAGCGTCGATTTGCTCGTATCGAAAAGACACGGCGCAACCGAGGGCAAGTATATGCTGCGCACCGTTTCGAGCGGCTTGACTTTGTACACTTTCGCCATTTCCAAAAGGTCTTTGTCAACGCCCGTTATCGCGGAGTAAAACGCCGAGTACATTATGGGAAAAGCAATCAGAAATCCGACTGCGATTGCCATTTGATTGCTTGACATAAAGGCGTAAAAAATGAGGATAACCGCCACCGTAGGCGCAGAGCGCAACAGCGACACAATGGGCGCAATCACCCTGTGTATCGGCTCGAAAAGCCCCGAGAGAGTCGCCATCAGCACCGCAATCACGAACGCAAGCGCAAAGCACGCAAGCGTGCGCAACAGCGACCACCCCACGCTCTCCCAAAATCCTTTTTCGCCGCCGAGGGCAAAAAAGCGCGCAAGCACCGCCGAGGGCATAGGCAGCACCAACGGATTATCCTTTGCCGTTGCCCAAATCGCCCACACGGCAAGCACTATGCCGAGCGCAATCAGCGGATATATCACGTTTCGTGTAATCCGCTTTGCGCCGTTTTTGTCAAGTTTGATTCTTTTCATATTTTCAGAACAGCAAGTCTTTGCACGCTTGCCAATCAATATCTTTTCCTTGCGAGTCTTTCGGCATAACTTTTGCAAGGAACGTCAATATCTCGCTCCTTTGCGTATAGTCGAGTTTTGTTGCGTTGACCTTGCATCTTGCAATGCTCGGAGCGGGGAAAGTCGCGCCTTCGTAGAGATGCTCGCTTGCAAAAGAAGCAACTTCGCTCGGATTTGCGTTTATCCAAGTCTTATTTGCGCTCAACGCGTCGAATAGTGCGTTCATAAAAGCGGTATCTTTTGCAAGTCCGCTTCTTACGAACAATCCCGCTTGTGCATAGTTGCTTGCGCCGCTAGCGTTTGCGTATTCTTCTTGCATATCCATCTCTGCATTGAGTTTCAATGCGCCCTTAAAGGCAGTTGCGGCAGGCTCGCCCACCACTGCAAAGTCTACGCTACCGTCTGCGAGCAGCACTCTTGCGGCAGGACCGTCGGCAACGTATCTCACGCTGATTTGGTTTTTGCTCGGAGCGGTGTTCTCGTCAACGATTTCGATGCCGTTTGCGCTCATAACGTATCCGAACACGAGTCCGGGAACGCCCGTTTTTCCTATGCAGGCAATCTTTTTGCCCTTGATATCGTCAATCGTGAGTTTTCCGCCGTTCTTGGTTTTTCCCACCATATAAAGGCTTCCGTCCACCGCAACGCTGACGAGTTTATAGTCCGCGCCTTGTCTTATAAGGTTTGCGCCGGCATTGACGGGCATAATCACCAAGTCACTGCTCTTTGACGCCATTTCGGAGGCGATATTCGCAGGCTTGACGACCTTATAGTTGACTTTCGTCCCGTCGATTTTCTCGTTGTCCGTGACAAGACGGAGCATTGCAAGCGCGGGAGTACCTTCGGGCGCGCTGAACGTAAGTTCTGTTACGCCTTTGCGAAAGTCAACTTCGCCGCCGTCTTTATCGTTGCACGCAACGAACGACACGCACGCCACGCACACAAGTGCCAAAACTGCGATAGTCGCAATAATTTTGCTTGATTTTTTCATATAGTACCTCTAAATTTTTTATTTTCGAATTGTTTTATTCTGCAAGTTCAAATGAAGTTATTGCAGATTTCACGCTCAAACTTTCAAATCTTCCGAGTTTCCCCGTAAGAGCGGATATGCGCTCTTGCGTACCCTCGACGATAAGAGCGATAGCGTTTGCTTCTTTTCTCGGAACGCCCATTCTACCGATAATAATATCTGCAAATTCGCTCAAAACTTTCTGCATTTCGACGGCAACCGCCTTATCGCCTTTAAGCACGATTCCGACCACACCGATTCTTTTCATAAAAACTCCTATGCGCGTAGCGCAGTGATATTGATGTCGCTAAGCCCGTCCCGAAAAGTTTTCGTTTCGGGACGTGGGTGTCCCACCTTAATTATCCAATGATATCGCCAAAGGCGATGATATCACGTTGTGATGATATCGTGCGAGCACGATGATACCCTCTCTTCGTTCGGGTTATGGAATATTCTTCAACTCCGTTCTCGTGTCATTCAGAGGAGCGAAGCGACGTAGGAATCTCCGGGGACGGAAATCACAATCGGGTATGGGTGCCCCACCCTATCGTCATTCCGTCAATGTCGAGTGCGGAGACTTGCTTGCAAGGGTTTCCGAACGATGATATTTTTGGAGTGATTGCTTTTGCACTTGTGCAAATTAAAGCCGTAGGCTTGCGCTATAAGCGCACAATCACTGTGGAGCGTAGCGTCGTGGGAATACAGCGTAGCGAATCTTCCGCTTGCGTGCGTAGCACGCTCCACCAAGCAATCGGGCGTGCGAAATTGCGGCAGGATTTTTTGCCCGTGCTTGATT
>URNP01000054.1 GCA_900549225.1 uncultured Eubacteriales bacterium
CACTCACTCTTGTAGAGGAAAAACAAAACACGTGAGGAAAGGGGAAATTGCATTTCAGTAGTTCCCCGCACGCAAGCGGTAGAATTAAAATATGCGCCTTTGGCGCGAGCGGAGAATTTGAAATATTCCACAACTGCGACTTGAGTTTTTATCCCTGCTTGAACTGATAGCGTGTATCGGTTGTGCGGAGCAGCGCAATAAACCTAGCGTGACTCTTGGCAATGCGCACACTTGCGTATTGCCATTGCCACAGCGACGGTTTTTGCGCGTTGATCTCGCAACTCGTTTTTTCACTCGCAGTCTGCGAGCGGTAGCATTTTCACTTCAAAACTTCCGTCATCGCAAATATCGATGATCGTTCCGCCTCTTTGCGTATTGCGTTTTGCTATACCCTTGTATGCGTTGTAGTCGATGCTCATTCCGTATGTCAGGCGAATCCCCTTGTACGTCATAGACAGCGTGTTGAGGTGGTCGTGCCCCATAAACATACCCTTGCAACTGCCCAGTTTGACCATTTCTTCAAAGAACTTGCCCTCTTTGGTTTTGGGATATCCGAAGTAGTTGTCTTTCTCTTGCACGAATCCGCAATGATAGGTTGCCTCATTAGAACCGCGATAACACTTTTCCCATCCCTCTTTAAATTCTTTGGGCGGAATGTGGAAGAACGCAAGCGACCTTGCCGCATTTCCGTTTTCGGACAACGCCTCGATTTCCTTTTTATACCACTCTATCTGATCGTCGTGAATGACGTCGAATCCGCTAAAGAAGTTCCACGTAAGATATGCGTTGCTGTCCACAAACATAAGTGCCGTGTTGAGCGAGCCGTCCTCGTTGAGAAGAGGTATGCAATAGTTGCCCACTCCGAAGATATTCGGATCTCCCTTTTGGAAGTGGCAATGCGGATGCGACGCATAAAAATCGCCGAGTTGTTCTTTGTTTAGTTTTGCCCACACTTCGCTGTCGTGATTGCCGAAAACCACCGTCCAATCAACGCCAAGCCTTTCCATAAGCGATGCAAACATCTTTGAGGATTTGAGATTGTTGCGCGTGCCTTGATTGAGCAGTGGCATAGGATACACCATATCCCCCGTCACCGCCACGAAATCGGCTTTTGCGTTTTTTACGATTTTTTCGACTGCGGCAAGTGCGAGTTTATCCTTTTTGCGAGTGCCCAAAGAACCGCCGATATGAATATCCGTCAGTTGCAGAATCCTGAAAGATTTTCCTTTCTCTTTTACGATAACTTCTCTGCCGTTACGCTTTTCGAAACGTCCGTTCATCTTATTCCTCTTCGTTATTCTCGACTTTATCTACGTTTTCGTCGCTTTCAACTTCGATTTGAGCGATTTCCTCGTCCGTTTGAGCGATTTGCTCGACTGCGCTTTCAACACCTTCAACGAAGTCGGTTTCGGGAGTGCAGACAGGATTGCCTTCCTCGTCAACTTTCGATGGGTCAACCACGTCCTCGGGGTCAACCTTGCCGTAGAGTTCTGCGATGAGTGCCTCACGCTCTGCGCTCTCCTCGTCCGTGAGAGCCTTGCCCGATTTTCTAGCCTCGATGAAGTAGCGGATTCTCGTGAGTTTCTCGCTCGTAACCTTATATTTGAGAGATGCAATCAACGCAATCGTGATAAACACCGCAACCGAAATGCCGAGAGTCAGTCGCACGACGAGCAACACCGTGTCCGATTGTTGAACGTAAGCCGAGGGATCGTTCGAGGTGTTTTCGACGTAACCGAGCGCGCCGATAACCCAACCGACCATGCCTACGCCCAGGCCGCCGCCCACTTTTCTTGCGAGGGTCATCATACCGCTGTAAGTACCCGTCGGGCGTTGACCGGTTGCCATTTCCGCAACGTCGACTGTATCGGGGAAGATAATCCAAGGCATCATCTGCGCTCCGCCGAATCCGAGCCCCATAATGAGTGCCACGATAGGCACGAGAATAGGCGGTGCCCAACTCGGGTCCATTGCCGCAAGCATAACGCCGCCTGCGATATAGAACGGAAGTCCCATACGGAATGCGAATTGTTTGCTCTTTTTGTCCATCATCACGCGAGCGAGCGGGAACATAACCACCGCAGCCACCATCATAGGAGCGATAATAAAGAGCGAGGACATTTTCATGCCGAACAGTTCGTAGCCGTGCCACACGTCTGTTGCGTAGTACACTGCGAGTGCGGAGATGATATCCATACAAATGAACGCCGTGACGTACATTACGATATGCCAACGATACGAGCGATTCTTGTACGGCACTGCGTAACTGTTTGCAAATTGTTTGAGGTTGAAATGCTTTTTCGGGGTTTTGGGTTTGATGCGCTCTTTTACGAAAATACCGCAAATGACGAGTCCGCCGCCGAACAGCGTTCCAAACACCAAACTCATACAAAGCCAAAATTGCGTCGACGTGAGTTGCGGCACGAACAGGAATCCCGTTCCGTCGGGGTTGGTGAGCGCTTCGATAAACACGAGCGGCAAAACGTACCCGAGACCCGATGCGATTGCCGTAAACACGAGTTTGACGGTATTTGCGTTGTTACGCTCTCTGAACGACGGCGTAATATCGCTTGACATCGAGCAATACGGCACTTGCGTGACCGTCGAGCAGGTGTTCCAAAGCAGATACATAAAGATTATGTACGCCGTAAATCCGCCGACGTTCATACCCCATTCTCTCGCGGGCAGGAACACGAGGAATATGCAAAGGAACAATGATATGCCGCCAAAGAACATATACGGTTTTCTTCTTCCCCACTTTCCGCGAGTGTTGTCCGAGATGAATCCCATAAACGGGTCGGTGATGGCGTCCCAAAATTTTGCGACCATCATAATCGTCGATGCAACCGCCATAGCGATTCCGTTCTTGGTCATATACGCAAGCATAACGCAAGACATCATGCTCACGCCGCCGCCGTCCATAAGACCGCCGATACCGTAAGCGAGTTTCTCTTTGAGAGGAACTCTGTCCTCCTCGGCAATCGGTTCGAGATTTACAGTTTTGGTTTTTTCTTTTTTCACGTTGCACCTCAAAAAAGGATTTACGAAAATCATTTTACCATACGCGCGAGCGCATAACAACTCAAATTTCGAATATGCTCTCGAAAAATATAAAAAAACCGCGGATTTTCCGCGGTTTTTTGACGGTTTTTTGCATTTTTCAGAATCGTTTTTTGACAAAAACAACCGATTTTTGATATTGCTTTTATACAAAACGTTTATTTTCTCGCGCGAATTTCCTCGCTCACGAACTCAACGAATTCGTCAAGCGACATCACTTTGGTCTCTGCGGTATCTCTGAAACGCACCGCAACCGTTCCGTTGTCGGACTCTTGTTGACCGATGACGAGCATATACGGCACTCTGTCCACGACTTGCGCTTCTCTTATCTTGTAGCCGATTTTTTCGTTGCGATCGTCGTATTCCGTGCGAATCTTCGCCGCGCGCAAAGCCTCGTAAACCTTTCTTGCATACTCGTCGTGCTTCTCTGAAACGGGCAACACTTTGACCTGAACCGGAGCGAGCCAAGTCGGGAACTTTCCTGCAAAATGTTCGGCTAGAATGCCGATAAATCTCTCAATCGAGCCGTACACGACGCGGGGCACCATGAT
>URNP01000055.1 GCA_900549225.1 uncultured Eubacteriales bacterium
AGGACTCTGACGCAGTTATTCGCTCAATAGCGCATTTTTTAGCATTCGGCGCAAATTAAATTTCTGCGAGTTCCACTATCTTCCTCAATCTATGATTCAGACAACTTTTGCTCACTCCGAGTATCTCTGCAAGTTCGTTCAGCGTCGCTTCGGGATGCTCTGCCCTTGCCTCGGCGGTCTGTTTGAGTTGCGTGGGCAACGAGTCGAAAATATCTCTGTTTTTCAATTCGCCTATCGCAAGCAAGTGCTTGCTTGCCGCGGCAAAAGTCTTGTCGAGATTTGCCGTTTCGCAGATAATCACTCTGTTGAGGCTGTTTGCCGTTTCTCTCTCGTCGATTATGGATTGAAGTTTCAGCACGCAATCCACGAGGTCGAGCGTAGCGAGCGCCTTGACGATTTCGTCCTTGTCCTTGACGTAAACGAGTTTATGCTCACCTCTCTCGCTCATACGAGTGTTTATGCGAAGGTCGCTCAAAAGTTCCATAACGTCGTCTGCAAGCAGTTCGTCGTCGAGTTGCAACTCGAAGTGATATCCGTCGCGCTTTTCGCTTTGAGCGGAGGTCGAGGGAACGTACACGCTTCCGCAGCCGAGAAACAACCCCTTGAAATACGCAATCTTGCACGCGTTCGTGGCGGCGATATCCTGCGGTATACCCTCAACGAAACTCTGATATTCGTCCGCGTTGATTTTCATCAATCCGAAATCTTCCAGAGCCTGTTTTGAAAAGCCGCTCGGCACTTGCACCGAGCACGCTTCCGCACCCGTTTTCGTCTTATCCAACGACAATTCAAAATCGGCAGGATACAAGACTTTGAGCAACTCCACCACTTTCAATCCCTCGTCGTAGTCGTCAAGCCAAAAGCAGAGATTGCATCTCTTTTTTGCGATTTCTATGCTTCCGCACGCCTTGCACAGCGCGCTCAAAAACGCCGTAACTTCCTCGCGTTTTGTCGGGAGCACTCCGAGCAATTCCTTTCTTGCGTCGTCCTTAAAACTCATATCCTATTTTCTCTCCAAGTCGTTTTGTCTTTGAAAGTAGCCTTTCTTCCGTCTATGCCGTACACTCTCTCTTCGGGGATAGAGTGTCTTTTCACAAAATCTTGCGTTTTTGCAAACTTACCCATCTTCTTTTTGCCGTGAGCGTCCGTTCCGACGATAAATTTCACTCCACTTTCCGCCATATCGTCGGCATAGTTTTCGAGCGCGTCGAGATGATTCTCGTTAAGTTCGATATACACGCCCTTTTGCGCGGCTTTTTCGCACACCGCCTTCACGTCCACGAGCGCGCGATGATTCAGGTGTGCGATCACGTCGATAGGAAATTTGTCCATTGCCCGAATATACGCTGCAGTATTTACGGCAATCAGCGACTCACGCTTCTTTTTCGAGCAGAACCCGTTTTCAAACAGCCACTTGCGCGCGTATCCTCCGCGCTTTTCGCCGCGAAATCCGATATATCTGTGAAATCCCACGACAAGCACGTCCGCCTGTCTTACGTACTCTTCGGGCAAATCGATATCTCCGTCCTCGTTGACGATATTTGCCTCCACTCCGTGCAAAACTTTAACCTTGCACTTTAGAGCGGCAATTTCCCTCGATTGTCTTTCCCACTTGCGTGCGTTTAGATGAAATATCGTGCTTGCAAAGCCGTGATCGGTTATCGCAATCTCCTCAAGCCCCATATCGTCTGCGCTTTTTGCACGCGAAAGAATCGAGCACCGCCCGTCGCTTGCAAAAGTATGAAGATGATAGTCACAGCAGAATTTCATAACTTACTCACACACTCAAGCGCACGTAATGCACGCATATGCGCGCACACTCACGCTATACTGAAACATTGTATAATATATTATAATTTTTTTCAACCTATAAAAGACATTTTTATTGCTCAATCGTAGCATAGGCAAAAGCAACAAGCGTTCGCTTATTGCTTAGTGCCTCGCTTGCTCTCGCAATTTCTCCGCACAATCGTGCGTATGCTCTCAAATCAAACACGGATAGAAAATCTTGCCACAATTCCGCACGCCCGATTGTTTGGTTGAGCGTGCTCCGCACGCAATCGGTAAAATGCAACTTGCGCCAAAGGCGCAAAAACCAAGCAAGCGATATAGCGAAACTGCAACTTGAGTTTTTATCTTTGCTTGAACTGATAGCGTGTATCGGTTGTGCGGTAGCAGCGCAATAAACCTAGCGAGGCTCTCGGCAATACGCACACTTGCGTGTTGCCGTTGCCTCGGCGACGGTTTTTGCTCATTATTAATTCACCTCGACAAACTCTTCCTCAATCTTCACGCCCGTCGTTTCGTAAACCCTCTTTTTGCAAAGTTCGACGAGATACAGATAATCGCTTGCGCTCGCACCGCCCTCGTTTACGATGAAATTCGCGTGCTTTTCGCTTATTCTCGCGCCGCCCTTTTTTACGCCCTTCAGTCCGCAATCGTCGATAAGTTTTCCGCTTGGAATTTTCCCGTTTTTGAACGTGCTTCCCAAAGACGGCAACGCAGGCTGTTTTTCGCGCCTTTTCGACAAAAACTCTCTCGCTTCGTTTATAGACTTTTCCACGTTTTTTTTGCCGAGTCTCAACACCGCTTCGAGCACTATCCCGATTGCCCCTCGTCTATATGAAAAGCGCAAATCGTCGACGTTTATCTCTTTCACTTCAATTTTGCCTTTTTTGTCGCAATCGAGGTTTAACACACGCATTTTGTATACATAATCTCCTATTTGTGCGCCAAACGCCCCTGCATTCATTTTCAACGCGCCGCCCACCGAGCAAGGCACACCGCTCAAAAATTCAAGTCCTCCGAGGCAACGTTTTCTGCCTTCTTCAACCACTTTTCGCACGCTTGCGCCGCACTCACACACGGCAAAATCGCCTTCGATTCTCACCTTACTCAACGCCTTCGTGCTTATCATCACGTCACTGCAAATTCCGTCGGAAACGAGCGTATTCGAGCCTTTTCCGAGCATATGAAAAGCCACGTTTTCTTCTTTGAAAACGCGCACGATTTCAATCAGTTTTTCAGTGCTTTCGGGCTGAAAAATCAAGGCTTTTCCCCCGCCCTTAAATGTTGAAATTTCCCTTGCGTCCGCAAGATAAAATCCGCAACCCGTTTCCCTTGCAACGTACTCTTTTATATCCATAATTTATTTTATGCGGATAAAGTCGGGCTTAACCTTTTTGGAAAGCGTAGTAAATGATTAATAATGAATAATGAATAATTAGTAATTGCGGAATATTTCAATTTTCCGCTTGCATGTTTCCGTTGCCTCGGCGACGGTTTTTGCTTGTGTCGTCCTGAGGCGTAGCCGTGATGATCTCCGGGGACGGCCATCCCAATCGGGTGTAGGTGTCCCGCCCTCTCGTCATTGCGAGACACACAGTGCCGTGGCAATCTAGCGTAGCGAATCGAACTCTTCCGCTTTGCGTGCGTAGCACGCAACTTGCATTTTAACCGCTAGCGCCGACGGCGCAAATACCAAGCAAGCGATATAGCGAAACTGCGACTTGAGTTTTTATCCCT
>URNP01000056.1 GCA_900549225.1 uncultured Eubacteriales bacterium
AAAGTCGCGGGTCCGAATCCCGTCTCCCGCTCCACACACAGTATCGGCATCACCGATAAGCAATGGCATCATAGCCAAGAGGTAAGGCAAGGGTCTGCAAAATCCTCACCCCCAGTTCAAGTCTGGGTGATGCCTCCAAAAAAAGTATCTCGCAATCTGCGGGATATTTTTTTTGAGTTTTTCTTGTGTGTAGAACGCAAAATAGCTCAAATCGCTATTTACAACTTGCTTGCAAAGTGGTATCATTGTCGTAGAAAATCAAAGGCAGGAAAACGATATGGCAGACAGTCCGCTCGTGGAAAAATCAAAATCGTTTGCGCTTGACATCATCAAGTTGTGCAACCAAATCAAAATCGACAAACGCGAAACAGTGCTTGTCAATCAACTTATGCTCTCGGGTGCAAGCATCGGCGCAAGGGTGAGGGAAGCGTATTGTTTGCATGATAAATCCGATTTCGTCAAAAAACTTCAGGACGCTCTCAAAGATTGTTCGGAAACGGAATACTGGATAGAGTTGCTCATCGAAAGCGGAACGTATTATTCGGACAGAATGATTCTCGAAAAATGCATCGAGATAAAAAAGATGCTCATCTCGACCATAGCAAAGGAAAGCGAGACGGCAAAAGCAGAGTGAATTACGAGCGCTCCAAACGGCGATTGAAAAAAGAATTCTTGACGGATTCTTTTTTTACGGTCAAAAAGACTTTTGTTGCGCTTTACATTTTCGTTTTGCCGTGCTAAAATTTTTCTCGAAATAATTGCGAAGACGGAACTTCGAGCCGCAGCGGCGGCGAGCCTATGAGTGCCGACTTCCCCTCTTGCGAACGATGCGCAATTCGATAGAGAAATGGCGTTGGTTTGAGCAATAGGGGAAAGCCCGAAGGGAAGGGGTGATGCTTCAAATATATTGAACTCACGTCGCTTAAATATTGAATTTAAGAATTAAAGTTAATGCCGGAATGGCGGAATAGGCAGACGCAAGGGACTTAAAATCCCTCGATGGCAACATCGTATCGGTTCGACCCCGATTTTCGGCACCATACACCTCGATATCGAGGTGTATTTTCATTTTTAAGGGCAGAATGGAAAAAATAATCATACACAAGTACCGATAAGATAGCGCAAAAGATATTGCAAAGTCTCACGCGCGATGATATAATTACTAAGTATATAAGATTTCTACGCGCATATAAGTGTGCGCGCACGCACGAAAGGGGAACTATGAATTCAACCGCATACGCAAAAAGAACGCTGTATAAGCCAATCGATTTCTTCTTCCGCGGAGTGGCAGACGCTTCGGGAAAGACGAAGAAGATTGCTTTCGTTGACGCGTTCCAAATTCTGAACGATCGCTATCTTGGCAGAATGAGCGTATGCAATTATTTTTATATTGCGGAAGGCTCTGTCCGCATAAACGAACTCAATATCATCGCTCTTGAAGAACTTGTCAACTACGATCTCGTGATGAAGGAAAATTTCCTTATTCCCGAGGTGACTTACAACCTTCCGATATCCACTCGCTTTTTGGAGAACGACAAGGATTTCGACGTGCTAGTATCCACGCTCAAAGATTTGGGATACAAGAAGAGCGGATTGATAATATCCTTTTTCGTTTCCTCGCTCACGAAACTCGACGCAGAAAGCAAAGCAAGATACAATCGCTTGCGCAAACTCGGATACAAGATTTGCGCGACGGCGTTCGGTGAGGACTACAACTCGCTAGACGTATTTGCGGATTTCAATTTCGACTATCTCAGGTGCGAGGCGCAATATTTCGACGCGGACAAAAACAAGAAAAAAGTGCTTGCTATGCTCGTGGGATATTGCAAAGCCAACAAGATCGGTTTCGTTATGGAAGGGGTCGATTCGCCATCGCAGTACTCGAGATTCAAACGCGAAGGCGTGAAGTATATGACGGGTAGGGGCGTGTCCAAACTTTCACGTTGGGTCACCAACGAACTTTTGGGACTCAAAGACCCCGAGGGCGAAAAGAAAGAGCAGTATCTCAAGAAACTTCAAAAAGTGCTCGACGCCAAGGAAAAGGCGGTGCGTGACGAACTCGAAGCGTTGCGACTTGCGGCAATAGAGAAAGCCAAGGCAACCGACGGCGAGAAAATTATGCCGTCCGCGCCTCGTCCCGAACTTGCCAAATCTCCATATCAGGTGCGCCTCGAGCAGCAAAAGCAAAGCGCGAAAAAGGCCACGGAAGAGAGATTGCAAGCGCAAGCGAAACTCATCGAGCAAGACCCGAAAGCCGCGGAAGACCGCGAGAAAAAACTCATCACCGAAATGTCGCGTATGCGTTACGAAGGTGACGTGCAAAGCGCACTCGCACTGTCGTTTGCGTCTCAGAAGAAGAGCGAACTCGGCATAGACAGACGTCTTGAGGAATCGTCGGCGCAGAAAGCCGAAGAAGCGCCCAAGGTCAAAAAGTCAGAAAAAACAGATGAGGTTGTCGTAAAGGAAGAGGAAAACAGCGTGGCAGCGCCGATTCGTCCTCAAAAGCCGACGGGATTTTCCGCCCCGAAGAAACCCAAGAAAATCAAAGCGGATTTCGAGAAAGAAGAAAAACTTTTCAACGAATACAAGAGCGACAGCCTTTTCGGCGGACTGGGCATGGATTCGGGTATGAAAGGTTTTGGCGTGACGATGCATATCGAAAGCAAGGACAAGGACGAACCCGATCTCATCGGCAGATACAACGACAAAGGTCAGTGGGTTGACGAGGACGGCAACGTGTTCAACGGCTACTTCGACGTCGAAGGCAACTGGGTGGAATACGAGCAGTTTGACGTGAGCAAGGAAGGCTCGTACAACGAAAACGCGCAATGGGTTGACAAGGACGGCAACGTTTACGACGGATATTTCGACGAAGAGGGCAGATGGATCGACTATACTTACACAGACCTCAACGGCGAGATCGTAGACAACGGCTACTTTGACGACAAGATAGGCAAATGGGTGCCGTACGGCTACTTTGCAGGCGACGGAACTTACCACAAGTTTTAATTAATAATTTAGGAGCGCTCTTATATACGGTATCTGCTATTTCGCAGACGGAACTCGAGCCGCAAGGCGGCGAGCCAAGAGAGCGCCGAACTTGACGAACAGTACAAGCGACTGCGCCGTGTTGATGGCCACGCCTGGCGCACAAAGCGCAGTGGCATAATAAGTGGACTGTCCCTATCTATGTGAGTGCCGAGTGTTGCCCCACGCGGAGCGGACGCCGTGGATTCCCTTTTAAGGGG
>URNP01000057.1 GCA_900549225.1 uncultured Eubacteriales bacterium
GGACGAGTTGTAGCCAAAGCGAACGAGGCGGATTGCATTGCGCAAACGCCGAAGTTCAAACACGTGAGGAAGGGGGAAGTTTTACTTTATAATTGTTAATTTTTAATTAAATAAACAACGACGCACAAGTGCGTCGTTGTTTTTTCTATTCGCGCAAGGGCGTCGTCGTTTTTTTTATTTCAAGTTTTCGGGGTTCAGACAGAATAGTTCGGGAAGGACGAATCTGCCGTCTTTGCGGATTAGGACGTCGTCAAACCAGATTTCTCCGCCGCCGAATTCGGGCGTTTGGCAGAGCACTAAATCCCAGTGGACTGCGCTCTTGTTGCCGTTGGGGGCGTCGTCGTAACTGCAACCCGGCGTGAAGTGAATCGAGCCGCTTATCTTTTCGTCAAACAAAATGTCGCCGATCGCTTTGGTGACGTAGGGGTTGACTCCGATTGCAAACTCGCCTACGTATCTTGCGCCTTCGTCCGTGTCGAAAATCGCGTTGGCTTTTGCGCTGTCGTTTGCAGTCGCTTTGACTATCTTGCCGTCTTTGAACTCAAGACGGACGTTTTCAAAACGGAAGCCGTTTTCGATGGACGGGGTGTTGTAACTTATCACGCCGTTGACGCTGTCTTTGACGGGGGCGGTGTAGACTTCGCCGTCGGGAATGTTGCAAGCGCCGTCGCACTTGATTGCGGGTATGCCCTTTATCGAGAAGGTCAAATCCGTGTCCTTTGCGACGAGGCGCACTTTGTCGGTACGATTCATCAACTCAACGAGCGGAGTCATGGCGTTGCTCATCTTCTGATAGTCAAGGCAGCAGACGTCGAAGAAATAATCCTCGAACGCTTCCGTGCTCATGCCTGCAAGTTGGCTCATGCTCGGAGTGGGATATCTCAAAATCACCCAACGTGTGTGCGCGACTCGTCTGTCGCTGTGAACGGGAATGCCGTATCTCTTGTCGTATTCCTGCATTATGCTTTCGGGTACGTCGCTCAGTTCGTAACTGTTGTCGCCGCCGCGGATGCCGATATAGCAGTCCATTTTGTCCATAAAGTCCGCATCGCGCTTTGCCCATAGGTCGAGCATTTCGGGCGTTGCGCCTTTGAGAAGTTCCTTTTCAAGACGCTTGTCGATGATATTGAGGAAGGGGATTCCGCCGTTTTTGTATACTTCGCGAATGATGCATGCGGGCAGTTGCTCGCCGCATCCGATTGCATCAATCCAAACTTTGTCGCCTTTGCCAACGTGGATGGAATAGTTGACGAGATTGTGCGCCAAAGTTTCTTGCCTTTTGTCGATAATCATAATTCACCTGCCGATAATTGATGAGGATATTATATCACACAATTCGGGTATGTAAAACAAAAGTCGCTATGGCGTGCGACTTTTGGATTTGGCTTTTGAACTTTATACAGACTTTTGATTGTGTGAATTGAGAATCGCTTGCTTTTTGTCGTCAAATTCTTGTTGAGTTATTATATCGTTGTCCAATAAAAACTTGTATTCTTTCAATTCGTCAACGTAATTCCGAGTGGTTATTTCTTGTAGAACGATATCAGATTTCGACGTTTCGCTCGACGAGTTGGTTGGAAGAAAATGATATGCGCCCGATGGGCGTTTTTTTATATTTGCATACAACCGAGCGCGCAATCAAAAAAGAAATATCCGCAAAGTTGATTTTTGCTCACGGTGTGGTATAATGTTGTCAGAATAAATTTTTAGAGAGGCTTTTTATGGATCTTACCTATAAAAGACAAAACGTTTACGCTCTGGCGGACGAGAAAGAACTCAAAGCCATAAGCGACTATGCAGAGGGATACAAAAAATTCCTCGACAACGGCAAAACCGAAAGAGAAGCGGTGAAAGAAACCGTCGAAATCATCCAAAAACGCGGCTATAAGCCCTATACGCTCGGCGACAAAATCAACGCCGGCGACAAACTCTTCTACAACAACCGCGGTAAGAGTTTGTTTATCATCCGCGCGGGCAAAGCCGACGTGGCAAAGAACGGCGTGCGTATTCTCGTGGCTCACGTAGACAGCCCGAGACTCGACCTCAAACAAGTTCCGCTCTACGAAAAAGCGGATATGGCGTATCTCAAGACACACTACTACGGAGGCATCAAAAAGTATCACTGGCTCACGATTCCGCTTGCGCTTCACGGCGTGATCGCACTCAAAGACGGCACGAGCGTTGAAGTCAAGGTCGGCGACGAGCAGGGCGACCCCGTGTTCTATATCACCGATCTTCTTCCGCACCTTTCGCAAGAGCAGGTCACCAAGACCATCGGAGAAGGATTCCTTGCGGAAAACCTCAATTTGTTGGTGGGCGGTATCCCCGTCAAGGGCGAGGAAAAGGACGCCGTGAAGAAAGGCGTGCTTGAAATCCTCCACTCGAAATACGGCGTTTGCGAGGAGGACTTCCTCTCGGCAGAACTCGAAGCAGTGCCTGCTTATAACGCTAACGACGTGGGCTTCGACAGAGCGTTCGTGGCAAGTTACGGTCACGACGACAGAGTGTGCGCTTACCCCGAAATCACCGCTACGCTCGACACAGATACCGATCAGACCGTTATGTGCATACTCGCAGATAAAGAAGAGATCGGAAGCGAGGGCAATACCGGTATGCAATGCGTCGTGATAAGCGACCTCATCGACGAAATCGCAAAGAGTTTCGGCGCAAATCCGTCTGTCGTGCGCGAGCATTCAAAGTGCATCTCCGCAGACGTTACCGCCGCGTACGACCCCTCTTTCGCTTCTGCGTTCGAGGATATGAACGTGGGATACGTCAATAAGGGCGTGACGATGAATAAGTTTACGGGGGCGCGCGGAAAGAGCGGCTCGAACGACGCTTCTGCCGAATATATCGCTTACCTCAGAGGCGTGTTTGAAAGAGAGAACGTCGTGTGGCAAACGGGCGAACTCGGAAGAGTAGACCTCGGCGGCGGCGGTACGGTTGCCAAATATATATCCAAGATGAATATCGATACGGTGGACATGGGCGTGCCTGTGCTCTCAATGCACGCACCGAACGAACTCATCTCAAAGGCAGACCTTTATACTGCGCATAAGGCGTTTAGTGCATTTGTAAAATGAAACTTTGCGCCGAATGCTAAAAAATGCGCTATTGAGCGAATAACTGCGTCAGAGTCCT
>URNP01000058.1 GCA_900549225.1 uncultured Eubacteriales bacterium
ACGCTTGCGTGTTGCCGTTGCCACGGCGACGGTTTTTGCTCATTATTTATTATTTATTATAAATTTTTTTCATATCCTTGAATATGAACAAAACCGCAAAATCTTTCGGAATAGTCACGGGCTTTTCAATCGTGACGAGGCTTGCATCGTTTATATTCAAAATGTGGATGTCGCGCGCACTCGGGGCGGAAGTCGTCGGACTTTACCAGATTGCGCTCAGCGTCCTTCTTATGCTTTTTACGATCACGGCAGGTGCTCCCACGGTGCTGTCGCGCAAAATTGCCGAGGCAAACGGAAATATCAAAAAACAGAACTCGCTTGCCACCGCCTCGATGATTATGGGGCTTTCTATATCCGCAGTGATTTGCGCGTTTTTCTTCGGACTCGGCGGCAAAATCGCTCCGCTGTTTTCAAACCGGGATTCACTGCCGTTATTTTTTATAATGCTCCCCACTTTGATCACGTCCACTCTGTACGCATCGCTTCGCAGTTGGTTTTGGGGGCGCAAAAACTTCTTGGCGTTTTCTTCCACCGAACTCGTTGACGAAATCATCAAGATATCCCTTTCCATCGTTTTCACTATGACTCTTGTTACGCGTTTGAGTGGCGGAGAAAGCATTGCGCTTGCTATGACGATATCCGACTTTGCGTGCGTAGCGATACTCACCGTGCTCTATTTCGTATGCGGCGGACGGCTCTGCAAGCCGAGCGGATTCAAAGATTTGACGCTCAAAACCGTTCCGCTCTCCGCCACTCGCATAATCACGTCGCTCGTTGCCTCGTTGACGGCGTTCGTACTTCCCAAAATGCTTGTCAAATCTGGTTATACGCTTGCCGAAGCGACGGCGCAATATGGCAGAGTTGCGGGAATGGCGTTGCCACTTATTATGGCGCCCGTATCCTTCATCAGCGCGTTGAGCGTGGTATTCGTGCCCGACATAGCCGAACTCCGCGCCAAAGGCGATATGGACGCCGTCCGCGCGAAGATGTCCACGTCAATGCTCTTTGCAATCGTGATAGCTTGCCTGTTTTTTGCCGTATATCTCCCACTCGGACAGAGCCTGGGCAATCTGCTTTTCGGCGACAAAGAGGCGGGCAAATTCGTATCGTACTGTTCGATGATGCTCTTCCCCATAGCCGTAGCGCAAGCCACAACGCCCATGCTCAACTCCCTCGGCAAAGAGCAAAACACACTGCTCAACACGGTTTTGGGCGCACTTGCGATGCTCCCTTGCATCTTTTTTATGCCAAAATATATCGGCGTGTACGCAATGGCGCTTTCAACGGGCGTATGCTTTTTGCTCGTTTCCGTGCTCAACCTCATCGTCCTAAAAAAAGAGGTCGGCTCTTTCGTGAACTTGAAAAAAATCACACCCCTCGTACTACTTTCGATTCCCATTGCCGTTACGGGATTTTTCGGTGCAAAACTGCTCGTAACCTACGCCGATTATATCACCGCAACCGTCGTGATAGGCGTGTATATCGTATTCTTTTTCTTCATCGTCGTGTCCGCATTCGATATAGTCGACGTCGTCGGGTGCATAAAACTGTTTGCGCCCGATTCGGCGATTTCAAAACTCTCCATCAAAAAGCGTAAATCCGCAAAACCGAAATCGAAATTCAAGACGAAACCGCAAAGAAAACCCTAACCGCATAAAAACCGACCTTATAAGCACACTACGCATATGCTCAATTTGTTTATAAGGTGTTTGATTCTATATTTCGTATTGCTCATCGCAATGCGCCTGATGGGCAAAAGGCAACTTGGCGAGTTGCAACCGTTTGAACTTGCCATAACGCTCGTTGCAAGCGACCTCGTATGCATTCCTATGGCGGATTCGTCAATCCCGATTCTGTACGGAATTATTCCCGTTTTTTCGCTGTTTTTGGTGCATATCATCATCACCAAACTTGCCACCAAAAGCATCAAATTCCGCAAATTTCTCAACGGCAAGCCGATTATAATCATTCAAAACGGCAACATTCTTCCCGACGTTATGAAAGAACTCAACCTCAATATCGACGACATTATGGAAGCGTTGAGAGGCGCAGGTTGCTTCAATCCGTCTGAAGTCGAATACGCCATTTTGGAAACCAACGGCAATATGAGCGTGCTTCAAAAATCGCAAAATAGGCCGCTTGCCCCCTCGGACGTGGATATAAATCCCCCAAAAGCAGAAATCCCCGTCACTGTGATTATGGAAGGGGAATTCGTTGCGGAAAACCTAGCAACGCTTGAGGGTAACGTCAAAGAGGACGTGCTTGCCTATCTCAACTCAATCGAGATGAAACAGCAAGACGTACTCGTATTGCTCGTTGCGGGACAGGACGTGTTCATTCAGCCCTACAAAGGCGATTATATCACTTCCACTTTGCCCTCAGACAAGCAATCTAACGATGACGATTCAAGCAACGATCAAGCGTCAGAATTTCCCAAAAGCAAACCTGCTTTTTTGACCTCTCACGGAGGTGAAAACCAATGAAAAAAGTCGTACTCGCAATCGTAATTCTCGGCATCGTCATCACGGGCGGTGTGCTTGAAGATTTTTATATACACAAAACTTTTTCCGCCCTCAACGAAAACCTCGTCGCGCTCGAAAACGCGATAAAGGAAGAGAGCGACGATTGCATTGCCATGGCAGACGATCTCTTCGTTTGGTGGGAGAAAAAGCGCACGTATATGGAACTTTTCGCCTTCTCACCAGACGTGAGAGCGTTCTCGGTCGCTCTTGCCGAAACGCAAGGCTCGATAGCGTGTGAGGACTATCAGAACGCCCTATCCAAGTGTCACTCGCTCATCGTAATGGCAGACAACATAAAACGTCTTCTCGACTTCAACGCCGAAGATATAATATAAAACGCAATACAGTTGCCTATTCGCGAACGGAGCAATATCACCGTCCGCGAACTCGTAGAGCGGACCTTTAACGTTCACTCATTCGAGGTGTACTTATTAACGGAATGTGCGACTTCGAAGACGGAACACGAGCCGCAAGGCGGCGAGCATATGAGCGCC
>URNP01000059.1 GCA_900549225.1 uncultured Eubacteriales bacterium
GCCACGCAGGCGAAGTGACATAATGAGAGGATTGTCCCTATCTATGTGAGTGCCGATTGTCTCCCCCGCGAACGACGGATAATCTTGTAGTGAATTGTCCTTAACTGAGTGGTGGGAGAAATACCGGCGTGGTCCGGAAAGAGGGGGCGCATCTATTTTAAGGTACTACCCGCTCACTCTTGTAGAGGAAGAACCCTCACTCATTCGAAGCGTTCATAATAAAAAATCAGGCGACGCTTCTCACGCGTCGCCTGATTCCATCAACAAATAATTTCTTCTTTATTTTACGCAAATTTTGCAAGCAAATCCAAAACATACGGTCCAAGCAAATCCCAATCCACGCCGACCATACCGTGATTTGCGCCCTGCAATTCGACGAGTCTGTCGCCGAGTGCCGCTATGTATTCGCTCGTTGCGGTATTTCCGCCGATTGAACTGTAATACGGCACTGTTCCGTCGCCCCACTTGCTTTGCGCTCCGCCTGCGGTGATCAGTTTATAGTCGTATTTCACGCAACCGTAGTCGTCGTAAAGGATATTGCCTTTTTCGTCCTTTTGCGTCGTCAGTTCGAGATTCGTAATGGTCTTTGCGCCGCCCGTACCGAGGAAGTAATTGGAGTTTTGTATGCTTTCGCTTGCGATTTTGCCGTTTATGAACATACCGTCAAAATATTTGTCAAGGTTTGCGGCGAAGTCTTTGAGCCTATATCCGTTGCTATCCTGCGGCTGTCCGTTTTGCGCCACGACTCTTGCGTAGTCTGCTCCGTCGTCTGAATCCTTAATCTCTTGTTTGGTGCGCGGAACGAGATATTTTGCCCAGCGCATAGATTTATAAAGGTCGTAGAGTTCTTCTTTGGTTTGTATCGCCTTTCCGTCCACGGTGATCGCGGGGTTATCTTCGTCGTACTGATCGGAACTTACGAGTTGCCACGACGGCACGAGCGACATAAGTCCTTGGTTATTGCGGAAGAAATCTCCGAGTTTTCCGTTAACCACCTTATCGACGATAGCGTTGACGTCGATGGGGAGCGAACTCAAATCCATACCGCCGAGGAAGTTATTGACGTACACGTCGGGGCAAGCCATTGCGGCGAGCGCGTCGAACGAGCCGAGCGTCGCAGGTGCAAATCCCATATACAGTTTGACTTTCTGTCTGTTCGCCTCGCTTCTTGCAAGGTAGTTATTGACGACGGGTGCGCCCATACTGTGCGACATAAATATGACTTCTTTATATCCGTTGTCGTCGATAAATTTTTCAAGACTTTGCGCACTTACCGCAGGCGACAAACGCCAATCTTGGTTGTAGACCATAACGTCGTAGCGGTCGCCATACTCTGCCGCGATATTGTCCACGAAGTCTTTGTAAATTCCGAACGCGCCGTGACTTATATCCATAACCTTCCCGCTAGCGTCTTTTGGCAAGTCGTTTGCAGGTGCGATATTTGGATTATACGAGTTTCCGTCGTTGTCGAGAGTCAAATCCCAAAGGAGCGTGTTTTCCTTATAACTCACCGCTTTCGACACGAGAGAGAGGATATCGGACAGTTCGCTTTTGAAGTGCGCGACGAGATCATCCATCGGCATTTCGCCCTTCATAACCTTGACTGCGTCCACCTCGGTTTTGAAAGGCTCCCAAACCGCCTCACCCTTTTCGGTATCGTAAAGACCGCCCCCGAAAAGCGCGGTGACGTAGATGATAGCCTTGTCGTTTTTCTCGTTCTTGTCGCACGCCGCAAACGCGAAACACGCCGCACAAACGAGGCATATCGCAAGGCACGCCGCAACCGTTCTTTTTGTTCTCATATTTTCCCCTTTTTATAAAAATAAGGGTTTTATCTTTCATTTTCCGAGAGATAAAACCCGTTTCTTGCAATTGCCGTTCATTTCGTGACGAGATAAAGTCGCAGCACTTCGTTCACTTTTTCAACTTCTTTGGCGCAAAGTTTTTTTGCGTTCAAAGACTTCCTGAGTCCCGTCCAAACTGCCTTAATCATAAGCGAATCTCTCGTATCGAGAGCGGCGGCAAACCCCTCGAGCATAATCATAAACTCTGCCCTTTCTTCCTCGCTTATATCCGTTTCCTGAAGCGAATTATACATTGCGACTATGAGATATTCCGTCTGTTGATGCAGTCCGCTCGAAGCAAATTCCACCGTGCGTTCAACCGCCTGCGGCTCTTCTTCCACACCGTCCACGACGAGCGACACGAGCGCGAGCTTGAAGGGCTCTACCACCCTTGCGCAGAACTGCTCGAAACTTGCCTGTTTGGTCTCTTCGGGGAAATATTTTGCCGAAAAACCGACTATATCCATTCCGTCCGCGTCGAATTCGACAAGCATATTAGACACGAGCGCAACGAGCGTTTTCGGATTTTTAGGAAGTCTGAACACGTCACTGTCGCCGAGTTTTGCACACGCTTTTTTCTTTTCGAGGTCGTAATCGAACCCCTGATTGCACTTTGAAAGCACCGAGCGAAATTCGGGATAATACGCCAGACATTTCAACACGGGTTTAAGTTTTCTGTCAACGAAAATGAGATTGGAGTTAGTCAAATCCTCCACCGCGCACACAAGTGCGTGTACGCCTTCACCGTTGTAACTCATATCAATTCCACCTATAAACTTTTACTGAATCTTAAATGCAATTTCTCCCTTCCTCACGTGTTTGGACTTCGGCGTTTGCGCAACGCAATCCGCCTCGTTCG